>PWNM01000423.1 GCA_003557825.1 Candidatus Hydrogenedentota bacterium
CCTCGGCGATGGTCATGCGCAATGCCGCATAGGGCGGGACCGGACCGCGTTGGGCGATGGCATCAAAATGGTCGCGAAGGGCCGTTGTTTCCGCCGCCGCCTCGGCGAAAGCCTCGCGCAGGAGACGTTCATCAAAGTGGTGAACGATGAACTCCTTAGCTACCAGCCGACCTTCGATCATGCGGAAAGCTTCGATACGGGCTGTGTAGGTTCCGGGCGGTAGGGTGTCCGGCGTCCAGGAAAACCGGGCGGGGTTCGAGCCGGGCTCGAGATCGAGGTGCAGTTCGCCGCGATGTACCAATTCGCCGTCTTCGTCCGTCACGTCAAGCCGAACGATGGTGCGATCTAGGTAATGCTCGGTTTCGATATTGCAATCGAAGATGATTTCGTCGTTGGGGCGGTATTCGGTTCCATGGACCACGTGGAGCTGGGTTTGTTCATCGGGCAGTTCGGCGTCCGGTTCAATCCAGATTCGGCGCGAAGCCGGGTCGCTCACACCATCTTCGGATGCAGCAACGTTGCCCTGCACGGCTCCCATGCATACCACGCACAGCGCCCATGCCATGATTCCACGGCCCCAAACACGCATTTCAGATGTCCTTTCGTTGACCGGCAGTTGAAGGGAATGCCCCCATTCTAGTGGCATACCTCAAGGCTGTCAACGCGCGGCCCGGTTGGTTTGTTGACCCCTATGGAAAACCCCGAAATACGGGTTAGGGTTCCGTGGGGCCGTGGGCATCGAATACCATCTGAAACTGGGGGATAGTTAGGGCCACGTACTCCTCGCCGAGCCGCTCGTGAACCTCGACGATGTCCGATGGACGGTATTCCCAACTGTAGGCCATGACATGCATGAAAGCGGGCCGTGTGTCCGGCGTATTCGAGCGGATATCGTCGACCAACCATTGGAGGTTTTCCTCCTTGGTCATGTCGCGATGCTCGACGGGCCAGCGCGTCAGGATATGGTTGACCTGGACGTCGTCGTCGCCGATGCGATAGTTGCCGTTTACCGCGTTCATGCCGTCATCGCGACCCATGCCGAGAATCAGGCTCCGAACGCCCGGCACGCCGTCGGCGAAGCGTCGTGTGATGGGGTCTTTTTCATCGCGGTTAAAGGGGAAAAAGGCATCCGTATACAGCCCGATGGCGCTCGCCCCCATGCGGTTGAAGTATCGTGCGGTAAGACCGAGGTATTCCTGCCAAGCCGCCTCGGGGTCGGGCGTGCGGGTCAGGAAATCCCGGTAAGGATGGACATAACCCGCGCCCGATATGGCCATGTAGATATAGTCCTGTGGCGTTGCTTCGTCATAATAATAGGCGGCGATCATGGGCATCAGGTCAAATGCGCCGGGCCCCATGCACCAGTTGATCGGGATTTCCCCCCGTTTGGGGTCTTTCCACACGTCGTATTGCACATAATGCAAATAGACCGGCGCATCGCCCGATTCGAGTACGTGGTATACAATGTAGACTTTGTCGGGGTCGAATTCCGGCATGGGGGGCTCGGGGCGGTCATGGTAACGGGCGATGGCGGCATCCAGATCGGCCGGAATCCCGCTAATAACGGACAGATTGGCCGACCAGTCGCAGACTACCGTAAACTTCCCGTATTCCCCCGCCAGGCCCACGCCGGTATACTCGTGGATGCCATGATCTTGCCCCGAAAACCAGAATCCGATGACGGGAATATTGACGGGCGTCCCTTCGAGGATGGTCTCGAGTACGGCTTTTTCGGCTTCGAAATCGGATGTGACCCCGTCGGCCTGTTCTTCACTGGTTACCCAAAAGTGAAAAATTCGATTCCGAACAAGGTAATCGCGTAGATGATGGCCTATCGAGGTGGGATGATACGCGGCGAGGACGGTCTGGTTCATCCGGGGCCAGAGCTCATCGAACGCCCAGGTATAGGCGTCCGCGTTGGTGGTCCAGCGGCCCCGAAGGTCTTCGACGGGGCGGTCGCCCAAGCGGTGGGCATCGTCGGGATGGACGACGATACCGTCGTCGATGGCGGCGATCATGGTGGCGAGGTTCATGGTCGCAGGCAGCTCGGGATCATAGAGGATGCCGGATTTTGCCACGTGGCCGTAGTGTTCGAGGCATTCGTCAACGGTCATCGGGGCATAGCCTTCGATGTATTCGTGTTCGATCATGTATTCGAGCCAAAAGCGGTCGGATTCACGAACCAGTATGTAGAGGGAGGCTCGATCGCCCCGGTTGACCAACCCCTGCAGGGTCGTTACCATAAGGCGGACCGAATCCGAGGGCTCTTCGATCAGGTCTACTACATGCAACTGATCGGCCGGCGGGGAGCCCGGCGGGAACACGGGCTCATCGGCGAAAGCGCCGGCGGAGGCCCCAAGGATTCCCAGTACGCTAATGACAAAACCAACTTGCGCGACGGTGTGCATAAAACGCCTCCCGATTGTACTTATTAATAACTACGGTTGAGTGGTTAAGGATTTCGAGTATACTATACGCAGAAGCTAGGAACAATCCCGTGCTCGGTATGCTGTCGGCCGCACATACATTAAACGTAAAGGAACAGGTTGCTATGACCCCAGATAATCCCGTCTATGAACCGGTCAAAACGTTTCTCAAGACGGCAATCGAAGACGGCGCCTATCAAGCCGGAGATCAACTTCCCTCCGAGACGGCGCTCATGGAGCAGTTCGGCCTGAGCCGCCATCAGGTGCGCCATGCCCTGCGCGAGCTCGAACTCGAAGGGTACATCGAGCGATCTCAGGGCAAGGGGTCCTTTGTCGCGCCCGAACACCGGCGACCCGGCGCCACCCTCCGCCTCAATGGCAAACGAACCGTGGCCATATTGGTTCCCCATTACCGATCCCTGTTCGTGCGACAGCTTCTCGAGGGCATCATGCAGCATGCCCTGAATAGCGGCTTTCAGATGGTCGTCCACAACGTCCGCTACGACGACGACTCGGAATATGAGTTCATCAGCGACGTGGCGACCAGCGGCGTGGCCGGAATGGCCGCCTGGATAGGATTTCATCAGGAGCGAACCCTCGATGTGTTAAGGGAGCTGCAAACGCTTCGTTTTCCTGTGGTCCTCCTTGATCGGTATTTTCCGGGCATCGAGTTGGACTATGTGGGAACGGACCACGAGGAGTTGGGATACCGCTTGACCCGGGCTCTTATCGAACGGGGACACCGGCATATCGGCTTCGTCAACATTCAGGATGTCCCGTTAACCAGCGTCCAGGAACGCCTTGCTGGATACCGGCGGGCGCTGGACGAAGCGGGCATCCCCCTCCGCCCCGAGTTGGAACTCTATCTTCCTGCTCCCTTGCCGTCGGAAGGCGTGCGTCCGTCGGCCGCCGTCATGGGACTCAAGGAGCGGCCCACGGCTTTTTTCGCCGTCAATGACCTCGTCGCTCTAGATCTCCAGAAGGACCTGGATGTACTCGGCTACGCCGTGGGAGCAGATATCGAGATCGCGTCAGTCGATGACGATCACGTGTCCGAAGACCAGGGTGTCCCCATGATCCGGGTCTTTCAGCAAGGCCATGCCATAGGCCATCGCGCGGCGGAAATCCTCGCCGACCGCATCGCGAACCCTCAGACGCCGCCCCAGCATGTCTTGGTCGAGGCGGGACCGCTGGTATTCGATGCGCCGGTGGAAGCTGCTCAGAGCTGACTCCCGTCTCCCCTTTAACCCGGCAACCCGGTCGTGTTATAAAACCCGTAGAGTTTCCATGGGTGTAAAAGCTGCTCAACGACCAAAAGGGGAGTGTTATGTTCCGAACCAGTGTACTGACCACGCTTGTTGCTGTCATTGTTGTGTCCCTCTTGTGGGGAAAACCTGCCATGGCGCAAATGCCCGATGCGCCGTCAGGGCTGCTGCTCGAACGGCTTTCCTCCCCTCTCGGCATCGCGCATCCGAATCCCGCCATGAGCTGGATTATGAACCATGCCGAGGCCGACCAGTATCAGACGGCGTTTCAGATTCGGGTGGCCACCTCGATGGCCCAACTCGAAGCCGGTCAGGGGGATGTCTGGGATTCGGGCAAGGTGGAATCGGCCGAGTCGAGCAACGCGCGCTATGCCGGGCCCGAACTCGATGCCAACACGGTTTATTACTGGCACGTGCGGCTTTGGGACAAACACGATCAACCCAGTCCGTTCTCGGAACCGCAATGGTTTGTCACGGCCATGGGCGATCAGTGGGATGCGACGCCTATCTGGGCCGCCAACGATGGCGAGGACGCGCCCGATTTCGTGTTTCTCCGCCGGGAGTTCGAGCTCCCCGATCAGGCCATCGAGCGGGCCATTGTCCATGTAACGGCCGTTTCACCCGAGCCCGCCAGTCAGTATGTCTACCGTTTGTACTTGAACGATGGGTTCGTCGGTTGCGGCCCGGAACGGGGCTTTGATGACATCACCCGCTACAACACCTATGACGTGACCGATCACCTGGAACCCGGCGCGGTGAATGCCCTGGCTGCTCTCAACTACACCACGGCCGAGAAGAAGTTTCTCCTGCAAATGGACATCGCCTTTTCCGATGGCAGCTCGGAACGCATCGTTTCCGATGCTTCCTGGCAAGCCCTACCCGGCGACGATATCTACGTGGACGGCGGCAACGCAGGCCACGGGTCGTACTACTACGCGCCTCGAGAATTCATCCACTCCGGGAGGTACCCCTTCGGCTGGAAGGCGGGGGGATTCGATGCGGCCGGTTGGTCTTCGGCCGTCGAGAAGGATGCTATCGATAACCTAATGACCTCGTCGCAGCCCAATGAGGCTGAGTTCATCATTGAGCCTACGCGCTTGGTCGAACGGGCGCCGGGCGAGTACTTCATTGACTTCGGCGCGTCGCTTATCGGCGGGTTTCGTTTGCGTGACGTCGTTGGCGAGGCCGGCCAGGAAGTGGACATCCGTCTGGGACAGGAGCTTATCGGCCCCCAGACGGTGCTTTACAACAAACGGACCGGCAACACCTACCAAGAGGTGTGGACTCTGCGCGACGGTCCCCAGACCCTGACCAACTGGGGCTATCGGTCGTTTCGCTACGCCGAGGTATTGGGCGCGCCCGAGGGTCTGGGAAACGAGCATTTCCAGGTCGTGGCCGTGCGCCAGCCCTTTGGCATTGAGGACTCGCATTTTGAGTCGTCGGACTTTGTGCTAAACGACATCTGGGATATGTTGAAATACGGCATGAAGGCCAGCGGACTCGATGTGTACGTGGACACCCACTCGCGGGAGCGGCGCAACTACGAGGGCGATGCCTACATCCACCAACTGTCGCAGTATGCTTTTGAACGGCAATACGCTTTCCCTCGCTACTCGGCAGAGTATTTGTTCTACCGTCCCACCTGGCCCACGGAGTACAAACCCCATTCGGTCATGATGGCCTGGGACGATTACATGTACACCGGCAATGCCGACTCCCTACTGGAACACTATGCCGTTCTGCAGGGGAAAACCCTGGAACCGTTCATCAACGACGACTACCTGGTCGAAAAGCCCGAGAACGCCGGCTCGCCTTGGGGGCGGGATCTGGTGGACTGGCCCCATGCCCTCCGTGACGGGTATCAGTTCTCGGATATCAATACCGTGATCAATGCCTTCAACTGGCGGGCGATCAAGCTCTTGGGCAAAATTGCCGCTGTCTTGGAGAAGGAAGACGACGCAATCCGTTACGCCGAACTGGCGGACAGGCTTCGCGATGCCATCAATGAACACCTCTATGATCCGGAAAAAGGAGCCTATCGCGATGGCAAAGGCATCGATCACCATGCCCTGCATGCCAGCATCATGCCGGTCGCTTTGGGCATTGCCCCCGACGAATACCTGGCTCCCACGGCGGAGCACATCTTCAGTCGAGGCATGCAATGCAACCTGTACGGCGCTCATTATGTCCTTGACGCCCTCTATGCCGCTCAGCGGGCCGACCTCGCGTTGGAACGGATGAACGCCATCGAAGGCAATAGCTGGGGGCACATGATGTACCGGCTCGGCGCAACCATTGCCACGGAGGCATGGGATCCGTCCCTCAAAGGCAACATGACCTATTCCCATCCGGGATGGGGATCGGCTCCGGCCAACAACATCGTCCGGGGCATGTTTGGCATCCGCCCGTTAGAACCCGGATTTTCCACGTTCCAGGTCAAGCCCCAGCCGGGAGGTCTGCGTTGGGCCCAGCTCGAGACGCCGACTATCAAGGGGACCATCGCCGTGGCGTTTATCCAGGCGGACGATGCCATCGACATGACCGTTACCGTTCCGGCGAATACCCGGGCCCGAATCTATGTGCCGCGACTTGGCAAAGATCATCCAACCGTCGAGATCAACGGCGAATACCAGGACGGCATACTCGACGGCGACTTTGTCATTATTGAGGACGTCGGGTCGGGGACCTACCGGTTCGTGCGATAACCACACCGGCTCCCGGGCAGCGCGTTCGGGAGCCGTTTTTTATGTCCGCGTCAAGTGCTTGAATTGCGATCTTGACAAAAAACGGTATCGCTGTAATACTGTTTGATAGCATAAAGGCGTGTGGCGTGAAATGGGACGTCGTTTTGGGCGATTTTCGCTCGTGAACCGGAGAGGAGGAGCAGTCATGATCAAGGTATGGGTAGTTCTTGGATTGATGTTCGCCGCATCGTTGGGAGCGCAGGCGCTAACGGGGTATGGGGATTCACCCGTCGGGGTGTTGGACACGGTGGAGCCCGAGTTTTACGACCTCGATGTTGTGCCTGGGCAGGCCACGGTAGGCGATACAGTAACCCTGACGTTCCGCGTAACCAAACCGCTTGATGCCCCGCCCGGTGTGCTGATAAACGGGCAGTCAGCCGAGCTGGTCGAGGTGACCAACGATACCGACTATACCTACGCATTCGTGGTGGACGATTCGGGTCCCTTTGGCGTGGCCCAGATTCAGGTGCTCGGCAACGACGTACTGGGCAATGCTGGGGCGCTTACCGAAGCATCCCTGCTCGACATTGCCGAACCGATAAGCGCCATGCCGGTAACGGCCTGGCCGTGGACAGTGGTATTGCTGGTGCTGGCGGCGGCAGTCGTTATCCTGCGGCGGCATCGTCGCGGGGCGATGCCGTTGCTGATGGTGTTGGCCCTT
The DNA here is from genome assembly GCA_003557825.1 of Candidatus Hydrogenedentota bacterium. Classification (GTDB taxonomy): domain Bacteria; phylum Hydrogenedentota; class Hydrogenedentia; order Hydrogenedentales; family SLHB01; genus PWNM01. The sequence goes on from PWNM01000423.1 coordinate 7,097, forward strand.
TGTGGCGCTTTTTCCGCGGGCGCCGAAGCCCCCTCGGTCACCAACGTGCAGTTTACGCAACAGCCCGACGGCGCGGGGGGTACTCAAGTGTTTATTACCTACGACCTCGATGCGCCCAGAGCGCCGTGCGACATTACGGTAGCGCTCTCGAAAGACGGCGGAGCGGACGGCTTCCCCCATCCCATCACCAGCGTTACGGGTGACCTTGCCCGGGTGACCACGGGCGAAGGCAAGCAAATCGTGTGGGATGTTGCGGCGGATTATCCCGGCGAGTATATCGAAGAGGCACAGATTCGGGTCACGGCCGAAGAGGGGGCGTTCCTGCTTACCTATACGGCCGGGGAGAATGGTTCCATTGACGGGGAGAGCTCGCAATGGGTGGCCTTTGGAGACGACGGTTCCCCGGTGGAAGCGATCCCGGACCCGGGATACCAGTTCGTCCGATGGTCCGATGATTCGCTCGATAACCCGCGTACGGACACGAATGTGACGGAGGACATCGCCGTCGAGGCGGGGTTTACCATTAGTGAGGAAACAACGATTCTGCTTCCCGATGAGGTCCCATTGGAACTGGTGCGCATAGCAGCGGGGTCGTTCATAATGGGGAGTTCGGAGGACGAACCGGGTCGAGCCGACAACGAAGGTCCGCAGCATGAAGTGACCATCGCCTCGGACTTCTGGATGGCGAAGTACGCGGTGACGAAACAGCAATGGACAGCGGTGATGGATACGGAGCCGTGGGGCGGTCGGGATCATGTGCTCGATGAACCGGATAGCCCGGCGGTGTACGTGACATGGGAAGATGCGCAGGCCTTTATCGCGGCGCTCAACGAGCACCTGGATGCCACAGACCAAGGCGGGGCACATCTGCGGCTGCCCAGCGAGGCGGAATGGGAATATGCCGCCCGGGCCGGCGCCACCACCCGCTTCTATTGGGGAGAGGATCCCGACTACGCCATGATCGACGAACATGCCTGGTACAACGAGCACCAGGAAGGTTCTTACGCCCACGTGGTGGGGCAGAACCTGCCCAATGCGTGGGGATTGTACGACATGAGCGGCAACGTGTGGGAATGGTGCGAGGACGATTACCACAGCAGCTACGACGGCGCACCCGGCGATGGCAGCGCCTGGGTCGACTCGCCGCGGGGCTCGCGCCGGGTCCTGCGCGGGGGCAGCTGGAGCACCTCGGCCTCCAACTGTCGGTCCGCCTCCCGGAACCATAGCACGCCCTCGTTGGGGTATGCGCATTACGGTTTCCGTCTTGCCCGATGATTACTGTTACGTGACTTTTTACGATTAGTTCGCCCGGCTTATCTTGCCCTGCGCCCCATCTTCATGTAGGATGCGTGCGCAGGGCATTCGTTTTTGCGGCCTGCTTATCGGATACTGGGGAACGGCGCGCGTAGCAACCAAGCTCCTTCGACGGGTAACAGGAGGCGGGGACGATGGGCATAGGATTTCACGGACGGCTGACTGAGGAGCGGCAGATTCGTGCGGGGTTTATCGGATGCGGATCCCATTCGTTTCGGAACCTCTATCCCACGCTTCAATTTGCGCCGGTTGACCTGATCGCGGTGTGCGACCTTGACCGCGACCGGGCCGAGGCATTCGCGAAGCAGTTCGGCGCGTCTGCCGCCTACGACGATTACCGGGCGATGCTTGATTCGGAAACCCTGGATTCGGTGTTTATCTGCACGGGGTACGATGCCGTAGGACGGCCGCTCTATCCCGGCTTGGCTCAGGAATGCCTTGAGGCAGGGCGTCATGTGTGGATGGAGAAGCCTCCGGCAGCGACCAGCGCCGAGATCGAGGCGTTGCAGCAGACCGCCCGCGCTGCCAATCGTCATGTCCTGGTGGGACTCAAGAAGATGTTTTTTCCTGCCAACGAAAAAGCCCATGAGCTGATGTCTACCGAGTCCTTCGGCACGCCTCACCTGGTCATGTTGCAATACCCCCAATATGTGCCCACAGTGGACGAATTCGACGAGTATCATAAAGGGCGGCTCACCCCCAGCGTGACTGGGTTCCTGGATCACCTGTGCCATCCCGCGTCGCTGCTGATCTATCTCCTCGGCATGCCCGATACGTTGCATTATGCGCGAAGCGCCTGTGGAGGCGGCCTGGCCACCTTTGGCTATGCCTCGGGCGCGGTGGCGTCGATTGTGCTCACGACCGGGGCGTCGCTGGCCAACGGCATGGAGCGGACACTCATCGTGTCGGATCGGGGGCAGCATATCACGGTGGACAACAACATTCGCGTGACGCTCCATCGCATGCCGCCCGTGGGCTACGGCGATCAACCCAATTA
>PWNM01000196.1 GCA_003557825.1 Candidatus Hydrogenedentota bacterium
CGCTACGTGTGCCGTCATGAATGTACCATGCCGCCTTTATCCCGTCAAGCGGGGTCTTGCATTTGTCCAGAGTTTGCTGTTTGCCTATGAGTGGGAGCTGTCCGAAGTGTCAAGATAGCATTGGGCGTGTTGTTTGAGTACATCAGCCCGAATCATGACCGTGTTCATGTGTTCGAGGTCAGCTGTATCGATAACCCGAACTATGCTGGCGTAGCGCCCCTCTTCGGGCAGAAGCTTCCCTAATTTGTTCGGGCCTTTCTCAAAGAAGTCCTTATTGAGATAGTTTTGCTCCTGGTTTGGGAATAGAGCCAGATACAGCATGTCCATCTCCACCAGTTCGCTGAAAAAATGCGTACCGAAGGAAACATCGGGCACGAGGTCGTCCCGCATGGCGACTATCTCACACAATACGGACACCATGTTAATCTCGGCGAATGTGACAGGTACGCCAAGTGATGGAGTCGTCGTGCCCCATCTACCAGGACCGAGCAGCATGGTGGTGCATTCGGTATCGTTCTCCTGCTGTAGCCGGTTGAGTCTGCCAATCAAACGTGCGATTCCATGCCGTTCCGATACAGGAAGCTGGCCATATACTGAGGGTACTACATAAATGATTCGGTCGATTGGGTCCAAACGGCTTTGACCGATAACCGGTCCGGCTGTCTCGAGCAAAATGGCATCCTGTGGGATTTCTACCGCAGCCTCTGCGAGGATTGCGCCACCCTTCACCTGCAACGGGCGGCACTGGACCAAATTAATCTTGTACGATGCATCAGAGGTGAAGTTTGCCGTAAACTCGACATCGACGGGATTGTCATAGGCTTCATGAATGGTTGCGAGCATCTCGCGGGTATCATCCAAAAACGAGGTCTTTTTGAGAAGCGCGTCAAATGTAAGGAGGCGGGGTACCTGCGTTCGGATACCCTGTGTTCGAGCGCGACGAGCCATTACTGGATCGCGGGATGCAAACAGATCGAGGGGGAGCCCATCCGCATTTGCCTCGATATCATCGAATCCCACCGTGTTCAATCGGTTCTTTTGCAGATCAAGGAGATCGACCTTGTGTTGTGCGTACTGAGGCGCATCGCCGGTATTTTCCTCCGGTCGCCGGTCTGGAGCATTCAGAGCAACCAACCGGGTGTAGTCGTCATCGGCGCGGTCGACCGCACGGGTACCCAATCCAAACACGAGCCGAATCATACCTGCTTTGGGATCAATATCTTCGTTCCACACATAAGGGTTAAAAGAAAACCCCACGCCGGCGATTTGAGGATAGTAATAAGGGCCGTGTTCGCCGCCGGAAACGCGTTGTACGAGTAAGGCCATTTGCTCGTCCCGATCGAGAAGCCCATGACGTGCTCGGTAACTTAACGCCGGTTTGCTCATGGTGCTGGCATAAACGGTCTTAACGGCCCGCATGAAAGCGTCGACTCGCTCTTCTCGGGAACCCTGATTGGCACAGAATACGCTGTCATATTTGCCCGCGAAGGAATTGCCAAAATTGTCCTCAAGCAAGCTGCTCGAACGTACAATGATGGGGGATTGCCCAAAATAATCGAGCATATCCATAAAGCGCTTTTCGATATGCTGTGGAAAGGTGCCTTGGAGTATGCGCAGTCGAGCCTCATCGGCTCCTTTTCCATAGTCCGTAGCCTGAAGCTGGCGTTTCCGAATTTCCCAGCAACCGTTGCGGACGAGAAAGGTATAGAACACGTCCGATGGGATATAGAACGAATCGTGGACTTCAAGAAGCTGCTCCCACCTGGAATCGGTCTTACGCAGGATGGCCCGAGCAAGCAACATTCCGACGGATTTGCCACCGATGAGCCCCGTACCCAGCATGCGCTTCCCGATGGTAACCAAGTCCTCGAGGTCCATATACCGTTCGGCCAGTTCGAGTACGCGCCTATCACGCGATATGGCCATGCGCAGCAGTCGATGAAACATGGCCTGCACCGCTTCCTCCGATGCTTCACCGCGTCGCATCAAGGTAAGTAATGCATCGGCTTCGACGAATGTGCGCGTCCAAACCCCCAGTTGATATCCTGCAAGACCCAAAGCCGAGCGCGGGCTGGACCACAACACCTCGGCAATGGTGCTGCTGTCAATAACCGGTTGAACATCATCTTCATCCCAAACGTGAAGCTTGAACATGGACGGAGAGGAACGACCCTGAACTTTGAGGGCCTGAATGAAGATTTCTCCTCGGTGGCGATATATGTCCAACATCAACTGCGTGGTCTCCGAGATCGGAGTCATGGCATAGGATGAATGGAAATCCTTGAGCAGCGCGAAGTAGGCGACCGTGTCCAGATCGTACAGATAGGGGCAGGTAAGCAAGAAAAAATTCCCCACCATCTGGTCGCAATACCAGTCTGCGGTGAGATCGGATAAACTGTCGAACACATGGGCTGCGCCCGGTCCTGCGCGTTCGGCAACGCTCCGGATGCCGTCGAGGAATGTCTCAAATCCCGCTTGGGGGTCCAATTGGACGACTTCTGTTTGGTCATCCGCTTCAAGCAAGGGGCGGTGACGGGCGAATCGAAAGTAGACCAGTTTTCGGCCTTGTCGTCTGGCATTGGCGGCGAAGGGCCCGACAAAACGGGCATAGTCTTCGATATTCTCGACTTGCCACACCACATTATCGCCGGGCAACAAATCGCACAGCACCCGATCCAAGGCGGGGACACCGGTGGTAAAGCTTTGTTGGACTATCGCCATACCAACAACTCCGGCCCGTTACCCGGTCGGTTGGATGAAATCGATCGCGCAATACGACCTGGGCTAGTCGGAGGCATTTGCACCTTCATCGGCGGAGGTGACAAATACCGCCCGTTCGATGTAGTCCATGTTTGGGTATTCCTCTATGAGGTACTCGTTGCCTTGCTGTTGGATGCGACCTTGATTGGGGCTTTGTCCGTATTCGGGGTTGATGCTATCGACTACATCCATTCCCTTTACGACACGTCCAACAGGCGCGAAACCCATTAGATCGAGATTGGTGTTGTCATTGAAGTTGATGAACACCTGACTTGTACGTGAATTGGGACCGGACGTCGCAAAGGTCAGCATCCCACGTTCGTTGGACTGCAACACCGGATCATCGGGGATGGTCTTGGTCCGCCATTTCGCCGCTTCTTCGGGATCGGCCGGAATGCCCCATTGGACGACGAAATCCGGCACAACTCGGAAGAATCGGGCCTCGTCATACACGCCTTCGCTGATGAGCTCGTGCAATCGTTGCGCGCCAAGCGGGGCCCAGGCGCGATGGACCTCCACGACAAAGTTGCCGTTGGAGCATTCAAAGCGCACATGAAACACTTCAGGGGTTTCACCGTCCTCGGTCAAAGGCGGTTCATCAAGTTCAACAAATGTGGCATCGGCCATAGCATCTACCTCCGGAATTGGGCCAAGATCAACTTCCTCTGCAAGTTCAGTCGGATCGGTTCCGGGAGCCCGATCAAGGCGCTCTTCTGCCATAATGGCGTCCCGGATATTGTCGCGTGTCATTCGGGCGGGCATGAAATGGTAGTAGAACGCGAGCCCGCCGGCCACCACCACGAGTGCGGCTATAATCCATGCGATCTTTTTCACGATATTTCTCTCCTGCTGTTGTAATTTGTATGCGTTTCAATCCAAAGGCAACTACACCGTATCATCTATTCTACCAGTTCGCCATGGGGATACGAACCCAGTACCTTAAGCTCCTTGCATTGCATCGCCACATCCTCGAGGGCATCTGTGATAGCGGGCTCATCCACATGCCCCAGAAGGTCTATAAAGAATACGTATTCCCATGCCTTGCGCTGTGACGGCCGGGATTCGATTCGTGTTAGGTTTAGATTGCGACTCGAAAACGGGGTCAACAATGTATATAACGCCCCTGGGCGGTCCTTAATCGCGCACAGAAGCGAGGTTTTGTCATGTCCTGTCGGTTTTGCGATTTGGTTACCGATGACGAAGAAGCGGGTGAAATTGTGGGCGGCGTCCTCGATGCCGGGTACAAGAATCGCAATGTTGTATATTTCCGAAGCCAATTCGCTGGCGATGGCCGCGGCGCCCTCTTCATCGGAGGCGATCCGGGCGGCCTCGGCGGTACTCGATGTTTCGATAAGCTTGGCATGGGGCAGGTTGGCCTTGAGCCAGTTTCGGCACTGCACGAACCCCTGGATTTTGGAATACACCTTCGTGATCGACTCGATTGGCCCATTCGACAGCAAAAACTGTTTTATGTGCATCATGATCTCATTGACGATTTTGAGGTCGGAAACAACGAAACGGTCCAACGTATCACTTACGCCGCCGCCCATTGATGTTTCAACGGGCACAATGCCGTAGTCCACCCGTTTGCGCTCGACCTCAGTAAACACATCGTCGACAGTGGCCATTGGATGGTATTCGGCATGGGCTCCGAAAACCCGCATAGCGGCCAGATGAGTGAAGGTCGCCTTACCGCCAAAGAATGCGACATCCACCGGCTTTTCAAGGGCGCGGACAGCGCTGATGATTTCGCGGTAGATTGCCTTTATGGCCTCGGGGGGTAATGGCCCCGGATTCTGCTCGCGCAACCGGTCCAGGATCAGTTTTTCCCGCTCGGGTACGTAAAAAGCCACATTATCCGATCGTTTGATCTCTGCAATGGCCATGGCGCACTGGGCGCGTTCGTTGAGCAAGCGCAGGATCTCAGCGTCGCATGTATCTATGCGCTCTCGTATTTCATCCAAGGTCACCGATTTAGTCCTCCAACACTTCTATGGGCGCTACGCCGAGCATGAACTCCCGCACCCGACCCGTTTGAAACCGGATGCGCACCTTGCGGCGTTTACCGCTTCCAGCTGAGTACATTACCACGCCGGCCCCAAACTTCGCATGGCGGACCCGGGTTCCCATCTTAACCCCGTCCCCATCTATATCCGATGCTGCCTTGGGTTTCGGCTTGGGCTGTGCTGTCGCCTTGGATGTAGATTTAGGCGGTTTATATAGCTCCACCCCCCCCGGAGCCATTTCATCGAGAAAGCGCGAAAAGCCGCGGTCGCTCGCCTCCCCATATATCAACCGAGAATGGGCGGCGGTAAGGGTGAGTTTCTTACGCGCCCGGGTCATGGCAACATAACAAAGGCGGCGTTCCTCTTCGATGGCGTCGTCTGAATCCATCGAGTTACCGTGGGGGAGAAGACCTTCTTCGAGGCCCACAAGATAGACATGATCAAATTCAAGACCCTTGGCGCTATGAATGGTCATCAATGTAACGGCCGGCGTATTCGGATCCCATTCGTCTACATCGCTCAATAGTGACAGGTCCTGAAGGAAACTAAGCAAACCCTTGGGTTCGGTCTGGTCCGCCTGAATACACGAGGCTATGAATTCATCCACGACTTCGATGCGACTGCGGAAGTCTTTCTCATCCGATTGTCGGATGAATTCGCGGTAGCCGATCTGTTCGATGAGATGCTCGATAAGGGGCGCCACCTCCTTGTTTTTTCGAGCCATTAAGGCGAGATCGTCCATGAGATGAACAAACTGGGCGACCGAGTTCCGCACTCGTGCGCTAAAGGTTTGGTCGTGTTCCAGTTCACGGGCCACGTCCATCAGGGGCATATTCCGGAGGGCGGCGTATTCGTTCATTCGCGCGACGGTGACGGCGCCCAGTCCACGGGGTGGTACGTTGATGATTCGGCTGAAGGACACATCGTCGGCCGGATTGACTACCAATCGAAGGTAGGCCAGCAGGTCTTTGATTTCCTTGCGCCCATAGAAACGTACGCCGCCAAGGACGGTATAGGGGATGCCCTTTTTGCGCAACGCTTCCTCCAGCAGGCGGGCCTGGCCGTTGGTGCGGTACAACACCGCCACTTCTCGCAGGTCAATGCCGGACTCATCGATCTGATCGGCCACCAATCGGGCTTCTGCTTCGCCATCGGATACGGCATGAAACAACACCGTTTCGCCTTCGGCTTGCTCTGTCCAAAGGGTCTTGCCCAGTCGTTGTTCATTGTGGGATACCAAGGCATTGGCCGCATTGAGAATCGGCTTTGTGCTGCGGTAGTTTTGCTCGAGTCGGAATACCTGCGCATTGGGGAAATCGCGCTCGAAGTCGAGGATGTTGCGAATGGTGGCTCCCCGCCACGAATAGATGCTCTGATCCTCATCGCCCACCGCAAACAGGTTGCCGTGACCTTCCGACAGCAACCGCGCGATGGTGTATTGCGCGTGATTCGTGTCCTGATACTCGTCGATGTGGACATATTGATACCGGTGTTGGTACCGCGTACGCACCGTTTCGTGATCGCTGAGCAATCGAGCAGTTAGGACAAGTAAATCGTCGAAATCAACGGCTCCTGCATGAAGCAGGGCGTCATGATACCGGTCCCACAGGACACGGCACAGTTCCTCGGCCTTGGATGCCAGGGACTCGTCTTTGTTGGGCTTCTCCAGGTTCTGCTTAAGGCGGCTGATCCACGTCAATGCTTCGCGCGGGGTGATGTGAGCAGGGCCGTTGGGCAGTTCCTTGACCAACTTTTTCATCAATGAAAGCTGGTCCGTGTCGTCAAATACGGTAAAGGTCGGTTTTCGACCGAGCTGTTCGATCTCCCGGCGCAAGAACCACAGGCCGAAGGAATGAAATGTCCCAAGCCATGCTCCAACACGGTCGCGGCCCAAACGGGCGGCTACGCGGTCTCGCATCTGGGCAGCGGCCTTATTCGTGAAGGTCAAAGCCAGAATGTGGCGCGGATCAACGCCTCGCTCGCTGATGAGCCAGGCCAGCCGCTCGACAATGACCATTGTTTTGCCCGAACCGGCTCCTGCCAATACCAAGGACGGACCGTCAGCGTCGCGCACGGCCTTCTGTTGAGCTTCATTGAGTGATAAGCGTTGTTCTTTTGTCATGTAATCTGTAGGTTTATGTCCGAAAACCCGCCGTTTGGAGATTCCCAAGGGATCGGTGGCCCGGAGGAAAACGGCGCGTCTGTCTGGTAAGCACCCGAAATTGTAGCATGAATGGTACCACAACTGCCGCCATGGCTTCTCCCGTTAGGCATTCATGATCCGGGCCAGGCGGGGAATGGAGACAGCCGAAACGGCATAGAGCAAGATGGCCGCGGCGATGACGAGGTGGTATTAGTCGACGAGGTCTCGGAATTCCAAAAAACCTTTTGAGCCAAGTCGATGTACCAATGCGACTGCCAATTCATGGCTTTCGGGAGTTCTCCCTTCCTTAGCGTGGGTGATGATCGTTCTGATAGCGTCCTTATTTCCCATAGCCAACCATCCCTCTTTGTCTATCTCCACAAGCAAAGACAAGCATTCCAGGGTTAGGTTGGGATAATCATCAGACAACTCACCCAAGCGTTCTACCACAGAAAAATAGGGGTCTGTCCATTGCGCAAACGAGAGTGATTCCTTAAGCTGGCGTAAGTCGTCCTCGTCTTTCTCAAATATGCCGGAGCCAAACCAAACACCAAACGCACTGAACTCCTTCGTGTAAGACCTTGGTCCATTTCTTGCTTCTCCTAGCCGAGATGTCCACAGCATGCGGAGTCGTTCGCCGATTTCCTTGGATACAGGTAGATTTCGGCTCTCAGGTACACATTCCTTTAAGGTTCGAAGCGCATGGGCACGCAGTTCATCGCTCGCTTTTTCATGAAAGCCTTGCATTAGATCATCCTCGAGATTGATGACACCATGGGCATAAACCATCATCAGATGCTCGGCGAGTTGCTTGTCCGGGTCCGAAAAGCGGTCTTGTACATCGGTCCATTGTCCAATTCTGTCAACAGCAAAAACATAGGTGTTACGAAGCATATGAAATACATTCGTGTAGGGTCTGCAAAAACTAATATATGTCTCCCATGCGGCTTCAAAATAACGCTGCTGATCAGGTTCTTTCGGAAAAATCCGGTCCAATGCGGTTTGGGCCCATTTAGGGTCAAGCAGGACCAACCATGGAAACCATTGCCCATAAACGGCCCGGATGGCGAGTGACGGCTCATGATCGGGATCAAGATGCTCGCACAAGACCTCGCGCACTTCGGGCATGATGTCTAGGCCTTTCGCCATTTGCTCTCCGCCGCCCACCTGCTTTTCCAGCTCTCGCCGTACCCATAATGCATATTGTACCACCGCATGCATGGCCCAACCACGCACGGTATTAATGGCCAGATCCATAGGGCGCATGGTCCTACGGTCCTCTTCTTGAGTCGGTTGGGGATCGTCTGTCAATGGGCGTAATGCATTCCAGATCGATTCCCTAGAGCTGTAAGGTATTGAATTCTTTTTTTTCTTTAATCCCTCAATGAGAAGCTGGGCAATCTCTTTTCGGGTCCAACCCCAGCCCGGATCAAGGCGCGAATATTGTCCCCTCCGGACCTTTTCGTCTCTCGGTCGCTCAATAACCCATTGGCACAACTGCAAAATGGATACCCATCCAAAGCCATCGCAAGACTCCGCTTCTTCGACTGCTCCGCGAACGCCCGAAAGATACCCCTGAATGATCTCCGGCGGAAACTCCTTGAACGAAGCTGCATATTCCGTATATTTTGGCGGATTGGCCTCAACGAGTCGCTCGAGTTGCAGACCAAGGCCTCTCAGCGTGCCGCCTTCCGTTTCCGGTGAGGTCACGTATTCATTAAGATGATTGATCAGATCAGGTACGGAAATGGGCCCCAGTTTTTCCTCATCCCCGGGATCCTCTATTGGTACATGCTTTGCTGTTCCAATGTACCTAAGAAAATCCGGATGATCGCTAATGGTAAACTCGTGGCTTAGCTCGCGCCACTTCTGCTGCCAATCACCAGTTAGGTATTCATATACCGGAATCAGTCTGTTGAACATATAGTGGCGGGAATCGCGGTCAAGCTCTTCCTTGGTAGGCTCTCGTTCAAATGATTCTATGTATTGACGGGTGTGTGATTCGATGGATAGTCCTTTTTGAACATCATCGAAGAAAGCCTCTCGCGTCTCCTCAGATAGATCCTCAAAAACAGTCCTGAGTAGATGAAACACCTCATGATGGAACGCGGGATTCCTGTACATTCTTGTGTCCTGGAGGAGTTCGTCTGTTCCGGCAAGATCAACTTTCGGCCATCTGCGCCGAAGGTGAAGTCCAATGCGGGTGAAAATGCTGGATTTTCCGCCCTCCTCGATAACATCAAGGACTTCCTCACCGTGTTGCTCCATCAGGGATTCCGCAGCATCACGAACCGCATAGACCAAGAGATCCTTAGGCGCTCTGTGATGCCGGTTCTGCTCATGATCTTCTATGGCACTAGGCCACAGGTAATAGTTGTCGTCCTCGGAATCATCGCCTGCATCCACCAACTTCGAGGCCTCTTCGAGGCAATCGACGAAAGAGCGTAATGCATCTATACCCGCCTCTACTATCAA
>PWNM01000604.1 GCA_003557825.1 Candidatus Hydrogenedentota bacterium
ATCTACGAGACTGCCGATGATATTCGGGCAATCCTGGTGCATAAAGGCGAAGGACAGCATTGGGGCGGTTCCGTGAGAGCCTCCGGCGAATTGGGCGAAGTGGTGGAAGTATTGGCCGATTTTGAGGCCCGTCCCGTCGAGGCTTCACGCGAAAACGGTGGCGAATGGAAGCTTAATCTGCCCGTGTTTACCGACGTTTGCCTGATCCGCTGGAGCAAATAACCCTTCCCATACTCGCGCGCCCTGCAGCATCATGATGGCATGAAGCTGTAGGGCGTTGTCCTTTATACTTTGCGCCATGGCTATGCAGGAGAAAATTGAAACAAGACTGAAGGCCCTCGCCGAACTGGGACGCGAAGACCTACGTACGCCCCGAGTTCACGACCTTCTCCACAAAGCTTTGGCATCCCGAAAAGGACCCGTGGTGGCCCAGGCGGCCAGGTTGGCTCGGACCGCACATGCAACCGAGCTGATTGATGCCCTCGAAACAGCCTTTGAACGCCATCGGAGCGACGGCGTAAAGACGGACAAAGGGTGCCTGGCCAAACAGGCGATTGTGGGTGCGCTGTACGAGTTGGACTTTGAAGACCCAAACGACACGGTCTATCTCGCCGGTGCACGCCATGTGCAACAAGAACCGGTCTGGGGAGGCTACGTTGACACGGCAGCCAACCTGCGGGCTGAATGCGCGACCATCCTGGCACAGAACCGACATCCGGATGCCTTATATGAACTGACGACCTTGGCAATGGACCCGGAAGCCGTGGTGAGGCAAGGCGCGGCAAAAGCGCTGGCCATCCATGGCGGTATGGAAGCCGCTCTTCTGCTCCGGATAAAGGCGCTGGGAGGCGATGTCGAGCCACGAGTGACGGCAGAATGCCTGGCAGGACTGGTGGCGGTCGAGCCCGAACGTTCATTGCCGTTTGTGGCTCAGTTTCTCGATGAACGCGACATCGAGGTCGCCGAGGGGGCAGCGTTGGCGCTGGGGGAATCGCGACTCGAGGACGCCTTCTTACTTCTCCGTCGCCGGTTCAACGAATCCGTCAATCCCACCTTCAAGACCATGTTGTTCTTGCCCATGGCGCTGACCCGCTGTGAACCGGCCTTCGAGTTTCTATGCGCTGCGGTGGACGAGGAGCGAATTCCCGTCGCCATCGAATCGGTCCGCGCCCTAGGGGTTTGTTATAGCGATAGGGATCGACGAGCCGCACTCCGCCGCATCATCAGCGAGCGGAGTGACCCCGCACTTAATGTTGCCTTTTCCGAGGCCTTCCCCGCGTCATAACGAGCTATTCGCTTCGGAGGGCATCAAGCTCGATTTCGAACAACAGATCGTCGCGGCAAATATCGTTGCAGATCATGACCGTTGGGAACGCCGGCAACTCGTGTTTGCAGCAGTAAGTTTCGTAGTTCCGCATATGCTCGGGCTGTTTGATATAGACAATGGCGCGGGTCACGTCGGCCCAGTTCATCTCCCGGGAATGCAAGATCGCCTGAACGACCTGCATGGTAAGCCTAATCTGCCCATCCATATCGCCGACGAAGATGGTCTCGCCGCCGGGGGCGATGCTGGCCGTGCCCGAGACATATAGTCGACGCTGGTCGGGCAACACAAGCTCGGCGGCGCGACTGAATGCACTGCCGTATTCGAGAGCAGGACACTGCAACGGAGACGGCACGGCTCGGGCGATCACCTCTCGCTCTTTCGGGCGCACGGCCAGCAACCCGGCCTGCAATGCGCCATCCCGCGCGTTCAGTCCGCCTACGCCAGTGCTTGCGGGCACCATGCCGTCGAAAACATTCCAGCGGTTGAAATACTCGTGCCGCACCGTGTTAAACCGGTCGTACCAAGTGAGCATGTTCCGATTGTAGAACCAGGTGCGGAGCACATCGTCAAAGGTAAGACGAGCGGCAGCCAGGCCTGCTTCCATTTGGTCGAAGACTTCGCGTGTCTGGGTCTCAACATCGGCCGTAGTCGATGACGGCATGAGTCCGCCGAGACGACAATATTGCGCCGCCACATCCTCGAACATTGTACCGATGAGGGTCTCCCCCACGCGGATCGGCTCGACGGTGCATCCGGTTACCGCCCAAGCCTGTACTCCTCGGACGGGATCATCGGTAAAATGCTCTTCGCCGACCCATGTGATAGGCGCATTGGCCTCGATCACCGCCGCATCATAGTCCCCATCGAGCGTAAGCCCGCCAAAAACCTCGAGCGAAACCGGCTTGGCACCCGCTTCCGCGATAAGGTCCAGGGTCCGGCGCACTATATCGCGGCCCGATTCGCCCGATTTCGGTGGGACCGAATACAGGATATCATCGTGATCGGTATTGGTTATTCGTACGGCATTGTATTCGCCATGTCGGCTTTGCTCTCGTCGCATCGCGGCCGCGCGTTCTCCTTGGGTCATGACTTCTCCCGTGGGGTTCGTGTTACCGTGTAAGTACATATTCAGCCAGATCGCGGATCTGTTCTTCGGTCAGATTCGACGTCTTGCCATGCCTGTCATCGGGGTTATCGACGGTGAGCACATCGATCATGGTTTCAGAACGGCCATCGTGCATATACGGAGCAGTCCGCCAGGACTCGATCAACGTCGGCGTGTTGAAGGGTTTTCCTTCGTCCATTCCAGTACCGGTACCCACATCATGGAGTTTTTTGTCGGTATACAAGGGAGCAGGATGACAGTCGGCGCAACCGGCCTGTATGAACAGCTCCCGACCCCGTTCGGCCGCCGGGCTCAGCTCACCATCTACGAGATACGGGCTGGGAACCGGTTCAAGCGCCTTGAGGTACTCATCGATGGCCACGGCATCCTCCTCGGGACGCACGGCAAACTGAATAAACCGGATACCCGCCCGAACGGCCGTTTCGGCATCGGCGCGAACACCCAAGCTCATTACCGGCGGAGTCGCATGAGTCAGCAACATGCTGCGGGTATTCTTGGGATTTCCAATACCGTCATTCAACAGGTCCCAGTTGAGCCCATCGACCCGCGCATCGGGATGACAGCTCTCGCAGCTTTGCCACTGCTGGAAGCACAATGCCGCATCGTTGAAGAAAATTTCTCCTTGGCGTACCACATTCACCTCTTTTGGTTCGCCCAAGGGCAACGACGCAACGCTGTACGGATTACCCGCCAGTTCCACCACGCCGATGCTATCCGAGAAATACTCGGCCACGATAGCCTGATCGCCATGAACCAGGATACCGCGTGGGCCAAGACCATCCAGGCGAACCCGTTGGCGCATTCCCAACAGGAAAGACAACCGATTCGGCACGTTAGCCGCTTCGTTCTCATCGAGCGATGTCAGGCGTTCGAGCAGAGCAGGCCAGTCGATAACGCTTACTTCGTGTGAACCGGCATGGCTAACCAGCAAACGTTCGCCATCGGGGCCAAACGCGACGGCCCAAGGATTGGCCGCGCCCAAGTCCACGTCATCCAGTAAGACCGTGTTCAACAAGGCGCCGGCTTGGATATCGATGATGCTGAAGGCATTGGTGTTCATCCATCCCCGTTCAAGCTGCGTTGTGGGCAGATGGTAACGAGACAGGATATGGGAGGCAACGGCATAGCCGCCACAGGGCGAAACGGCGAGGTCGCGTAGGCTGCTGCTGCCATTGGGCAGATCGATGCGGGCGGAAACGTCTCCGGCGGCCGTGTCGATGAGGCTGATGGCTGCGGCAATGTAGGCGCCATCGGCACGCCCATCGGGCAGATGATTGGCAACGGCCAGTGTAGCGCCGTCCGGTGTCAGGGCCGCGGCGATGGGCTCACGCACGACGGCGATCTCGTCAAGAAGCGCGCCATCTTCCGTGCTCAGGACGGCTACGGCATCGTTGAACCGATATGGAACATACAAACGGGCGCCATCGGGGCTTACTACGGGGCTCACGGGCGTATGACCAACGGCATACTGCCCCAGAATCGAACCATCGGCTCCGTCGATGACATACACCAGGCCGTTCGCTCCACCGGCGGCGACATAGAGGTGCGCACCATCGGGGGACAGTGCTATTCCATTGGGATCGTTCGGTAGCGCGTAATTCCGCTGGATCGACTGCGCCGCAGGATCCCACGCCACTACCTGCCGAGCCGTGGACAGAGTCACATATACCATTCCGTCGGGTCCGGTCACCATCCTGTGGGGGGAGAGATAGGTTTCCGCACCCGCCATACCCGTCATCAGTACCGCCGCCGCGAGCAGCATCGTAATTAAACCTCGCATAACGCCTCCTTTGTGTTCCTGCTAAGGGACCGTTGTATATTATTTCTGTTGTAAGTTCAACCTTGGCACGCCAGGGTTCACTGCGTATCGCGACATACATCCGGATCCGGCCGCCCACCGGGCATATCCATACGCGGACGTTCGGCCAGCATCCGCGTCACCGGCGAAAACGTATCCAGAATCTTCCGGTAATCGGGATCGTCCGTGGATTCGAAAACGGCTTTACCGCAGCGCTCGGATCCTCCCGCTGCTTTGGCCAAGGGGGCCAGTAGGAATGGATTCAACTCAGGTTCGGTAATTCGAACCCATTCTCGTCGGGGAATGTTACCATCCTGGTGACACACGATGCAGCGCCGCTGGGCCACTTCGGCCAAGGTCGCATCGAGATTTACAGGGAGTATCCGCCGACACCCTTCGTTTTCGGGATAGGCGGTTTCACTGGTTCCGTAATAGGGCACATTGAGGTCTATCCAAGCCAGAATTCGTCGGCGACTGGTTTCGTCCATATCGAATCGGGGCGTGCCGGTCTCGTCGGGATGGCCATTCAGAATAAGATCCGCCAAGGGGCTCCGGGGCGATCCCCACGCTTTGGGAGTAACCTCCAGGATATTCTGCTCCATGCCATTGTAGGTTGGAATCCAGTTGACATAGGGACTGCCCTCGAGACCTTGGTTCTCCCGAGCGAGTACATCGTAAGAAACGTTAAAAAAATCGGTCCGACCGCCGCTGAGATCGATGCCGTCGGGCGCGTCATGGGGGCTGTGGCATTCGATGCAATATCGATCAAGTATCGGCTGAACATGCCGCGCATAGTCAAAGCCACCCGAGCCCCATTCGGGCGGTTCGAGCGCCTGCGGCGGATTGCGGAATGCCGGCGACGGATTCACTTGGGGCGTGTCCAGCCGGTCTTCATGGCACCCCACGCAGCCATGGGTTTCGCCGGGCATCAGATGGGTAAAACTCCGCATCCGCTGGACAGCCCGACCTTCTCTGTCAAGGGCCTGAAAGTAGATGGGTGTCTTTGCGGGTACCGTAAACACGGCGGAGCCATCCGCATCGACGGGGATTTCGCCGAGCACCTCTTTGGGAGCATAGGTTGCGCCGGCAGACACCACAGGAAACTGGAACCCGAAGGCCAGGTATTCGGGGCTTATCCGAACGGTCTTCTCCATTTCCCGGATGACTCGGATCCGTTCAATGTCGCCGCGCTGGACATGGGGTTCCAGACCCTCGTAGACATCCTGCAGATACATGACCGCGTGTTTCTCATCGGGCGCCGTCTCGGGAAGGGCCGAGGCGATCGCAGGCGGGCGGGGACGAGAATGAACCGGTTGAGCATTGAAGTACTGCCGACCATTAACGGGAGCATCCAGCGCCAGGGATTGCGCCTCTCCATCGAAAGTACGGGCCAACACGGGCCCACGAATCGAGGTCAACAACCGAATACGGTCGAGAGGTATGGGCGAACTATACTGCTTGCTTCCGTCTGTGTTGCCGTCGCCTTCATCGACACGTGGGACGGGTACATCGGGCGTGATGTTCGTGATGGCCTCTTGCGCATTGACGCCGTGGGACCGGTCGATGATGCCCAAAGCGCCCCGCGCAGGGCCGTTGTGGCCGGTCATCGTACACACGATGCGATCGGTGCCGGGAATGGACCGAGCCTCCATGAATGTCCCCGGCGAAAGCACCCGGTTACCGAAATAGCCAAGCAGCCCGGTACCGTCAGGATTAATGGTCCAGAGGCTTTGGATTGGAATGGCCGGTTTGTCCACATACTCCCAGAGACTATAGATAATGCGGCCGTCATCAAGGACATAGGGCGTAAAATCATTGAGATAGTTGGCCGATAGCTGGCGCACATTCGACCCGTCGGCGTCCATCCGGAACAATACCCCCACCGGCGCGTCCCAGCAGTAGGCAAACTGAGGCAGCCGCGAGCTGAGAAAGGCAATGCCGCCATCGGGCAACCAGCAGGCGTTGTAGTCATGCCAGAAGCCGTCGGTGAGTTGGGTCAGGTTGGAGCCATCAATATCAACCGTCCAGAGGTGATACCCTTCGTTCTCCCGTCGCCGCCAACTGAACAACACGGTCTGCCCATCATAGGACAGGTCGGCATCGAGGATCTGTCCTTCCGGCGAGGACACCAACTTGAGCCGATTAGCGGGATCGTCCGCATCAACGACGTAGAGCCCGCCGCCGGCCCGAAAGCCTTCGTAGTGGTAGGTATAGACATGGGACGGGTTGATCTCCCACCGCTCGATGACCAAGAGTTGGTCCACATCAAACAGCAACACGTCTCGTTGAAGCCGGGCCAGGGCGTCCGGATCGGAACCCTCTTGCACGAGGCGTTCGAGCTCGGCGAGGTGCTCGGTATGCTGCGGATAGCCGTCGGAGTCGTGCAACTCAACCAGATCATGGATGAGCCCACGTAACGCGGCCGGATCGACTTGGTCCACCCAGGGCATGATCCGGAGGATCTGATTCGCATGAAACGCTTCCAGCGCTTCGGGATCCGGCGGTTCGGGGTAGATCTCAATCTCGGAGGCTCCCGGATTGGCGCCGCCATGGTTGCTGGTAAAACGCAGGGTCAGCTTCGAAGCATGCCGCCGCTCGGGCAACGCAATAGGCTGGGGACCATGCATCAAGGCAAATTCGCCGATTTTGACCGGTTCAGGTTCGTCATCGAGGTATACTTCGTAACCGCGCCAACATTCGGTAAGCATCCAGGCTGTGCGGCCGTAATACACTATGGTAGAAATCGGAACCGGTTCAGGCCAGGTAAAGGTAATGTCCGCTCCATCCCGGTGGGTCGCGCCGTTAACGCACCAGGCCTCGCCGGCATCGTGTTGAGACAGTTCAGCGGGTACCAGACCGTTGGCCACGTTATGGGGATTGTACATGTGGAGGTCAAAGGCGGAAGTCGCCGTGATCTCAGCGGTCTGCGCCCAGTTTTCCGGCAAGGCGCCCCATGCCCCGGATGCAAGGAACAGCACCGCAATGGCGACTCCAAACCGTGTGCCCCCACGGCGTGTCGCGCGCATCATCATATCGATGGTTCTCCCTCTCTAACGTGAACGCATCAGCGCAATCCCCGGAATATGGCTTGGTGCGCCCAGGTGGTCATTTCGCGTGGCGTCTGTCCGGTATTTTGACATGATCCGGTGACAATGTCCAACCGCCGCTCCAGGAAAAACCGTGACCCCGGCCAGCCAAGCCGACCGGGGTCATGTAGACCTTCAATCATTTGTGCAGATCATACGTACTGCTGCGTTCGTCCGATGATCATGTCTTGCCAATGCTTGTTCAAGGTGGCAAAACGAGCCGACCATCCGGCGATCCGTACTGAAAGGTTCGGATATTTTTCGGGGTGCCGTTGGGCGTCCAGTAACAGGGCGGTATCTTGCACGTCGATGTGGAGGAAGAAACGGCCTTGTTGTACAAAACCCTGCATTAACGCGACCAACGTGTTGATCCCCTGTTCACCCTTGACCGACTCGGGATGGACCTTCAACTCGAGGGTGGCGCCATTGGGAATGCGCGTATAGTCGATTTTACAGAACGAGTTGATAACCGCTGTAGGCCCTTTTTGGTCGGTACCGGGCGAAGGCGACAGATTGGTGGCCAGCACCGCGCCCACATGATAGCCATCGGCAGTAGCTTTGTTGTGATTCGGCTCGAGGCTCCAGTCAATCTCGCGACCAAAGGTGCTGATCCCGGCGGGCCGGAGTACCCCTTCTCGCTCGGGCACTTGCCAGACCATGTCGGCATAGTCATTGACCAACCGCACCACCATGGCATCGGTCTCGTCGTGATCGTTCCCATAAAAAGTGAAACGATCGTGAATGAGGCGACGAAGCTGCTCGTGGCCATCCCAATCCGTTCGCAGGATTTCCACGAGCTCGGGTAGCGTTAGGTATTCCTCTTCGTAGACCAGGCGTTTGATTGCATAGAGGCTGTTGGCGATGTTCGCGACGCGGCCGATGTGGGGAGCCAACACCGTATAACGCGGTCCGCGGTCGTAATAATCCCGGGCCCGCTCGATGCAATCTTCGAAGAGCATCGACGTCATCGGCAAGGGATGTCCGCCACGCATAAAGTGGTCCGCCCCGGCATGATGATGGTCGATGTGCTGTTGAAGCCGGTTGCAATAGGCTTGGTATAACGACTCGAAATCGGGAAAGCCCGGAGCAGAACTCTCTTCGCCTAATAATCCCAGCACTTCGTGGAGCATGATGAGTCCATCGAAGGGCGAGTAGGCAAAGGCAGTCCGGCCGGGAACCAGTACTTCCCAGCAGCCATCATTGGTAAACATCCGGGCTTCTTCGAGGGGATAGCCGAATTTGGTCAGCCCCTCTATCACCACCTCTTCGTTGTAGATAGCCACGATGCCGCCGCCGTGACGCTGTACCCGAGCGGCCTGCTCCAGCACCCAGCGCGGCGTGTTGCGATTGACCCGGATAGCGATGGGGAAGTCGCTGATATGCAGTTCCTCGACGACTTCGAGCACCAGGCGCGTCACGTCGTTGGCCACCTCACGGCCCTCGGTGTCCACGCCCGCCAGCAGGATGTTTTGATAATGCTGGGCGTCGCCCGTGCCGCGGGTCTCGAAGGCGCCAATCCATTCACAGCCCTTGACCCAGAAGTGGGCGAGCAACTCACGGGCCTCATCGAGGGTGATCCGACCCTCAGCCAAGTCTTTCTCGAGGTACGGCCCTAGCATTTCGTCAATCCGGCCAATGCCGAACCAGTTCCCCATGAGGCGCTGATAGGCATACATAAACCACAACGATTGGACTGCCTCTTCGAAGGTCTCGGGTGGCTCGTTGGGTACCCGTTCGAGGATCTCCACCAGCCGTAGGTAATTCTCCCGCTCATCGCCCGTAGATTGGGCCGCCAATCGGGCGAGTTCATCCAAATGCCGTTGGCGCCAAATATCGGCTCCATCAAGACACAGCAGCATAGCCTCGAGCACATCCCGGCCCCGTCTAGAAATAATAGGATAGGCGGTATCTTCCAAAGGAGAGGCCTCGGCCAACACCGCTTCCCCGTCGCGATGCTCGATCCGCCAAAGGGCAACCGTCGTATCGTCAGCAACGAGCCGTTCAGCCGGAACATCATCGAACGTTCGAATGGTATTC
>PWNM01000251.1 GCA_003557825.1 Candidatus Hydrogenedentota bacterium
CGGCAACTCGTTTCCCCGGATTTTGTTCAGCACCATCATTTTTAACCGGAACTTCGGCGTTAGAGTAGAAGAAAATGCCAACGTCACCGTAACCCACAGTATCATCTATCGCAATGGACTTTTGGAATTCTCTCCCACCGTACCGCGTGGTACGGGCGGGTTGGTGCGATTCCCCATACCCGCTGTGCTTCCGCCGCCGCCGCCGCCGCGACCGCTTACGGTCGAAGCCCAGGCGTCGCAGCAGGTATTCTTTGCCAACCAGGCGCCCGATGAGGAATCGCCTTCGAATCTGGCTCCGCTGCAGCAAAATTCAAACAGCGAGTGGTATTATGTCTGGCCCGAACGAGCCGATACAGGCCTACCCGAACCGGGCGAGCCTGGAGCCCTGCGAGTCGAGATCATTGGACTGAATCTGATACCAGGCGTAGGAAACCTCAACAATGTCGATGTGGACGACCTGGATTGGGTCACCATTTCGTTCGACGGCGACGAAGCGCCCCTCGTGTCCGTGGCGCAATTTGGGCCACCGGGGCCTGAGTGGCATATCGTAACGGTCGAAGCCCCGTCGTGGGAGCCCGATGAGTTCGTGGACGATCCGTTCCGTATTGTCACCATTACCATCGAGCGCGACGGCTATGACGATGTCGTCATTCCGGACAGCTTTTTCTACGGATCCCAAACGGACTACGTAAATGAGGAACGCACCCTGGCTCGCAATGTGGGCCATATTTCCCACAACAACATCTTTGATAACGGTCGCGCGATTCAGGGCCTGGGACGTCAAAACTACATTAACTTTCCTCAGGGTCCGGCCAGCGTGTTCATGCATCCGTTGTTAGACTACGGCAACGCCGGAGATGACGACGAATGGGATGCCCCAGGCAACCAGCTTCTGGATGTTCTACCGCCTTTCAACGTAGTCATTGATTCCCTGCTGGCCGGTAATCCCGATTTGGAGCCGGCCGATGTCTCGTACCGACGCGAACCCGAGCGCCCGGACTGGTGGTTCGGCAAACTGGCGGGCTTTGTGTTCAGTCCCGAAGCCGATCCCAACGACGATGAAAACGATAATGACGATAACGACAACGGCGATAACGACGATGATGACAACGACAACGGGGAGAATGACAACGACAACGACAACGATGAGAATGACAACGACGAAACCACCCCGGTAGAGCCCAATCTGATCTTCGTCAACCCCATGCAGGACCGGTCACCTAATCCCGGTTTCCCGCCCTTTTCTTCAGAGGATCTCGAACGGGATGCCCGACCAAGCAGAAGTTTGGCCACAGGCGAGGATGATCCAAATGCATACGACTTGGGTGCGGACGAGATTACCGCGCAGGGGTTGTTTAACCCCGAATGGTTCTATGCCGAGGTGACTCCCCGTCCGGTCGGAGCATTGAGCGCCGGCGAGCTTGAGATTGAAGTGGGGGTGCGGGGCATTGACTTGGTCGAGGTTATTCTAGTCCCGCAAGGGGCCGATCCCACCAATGTGAACCACCGCATTCCGCTTGCGGAACTAACCCAGGTGGATGATTTCACGTTTACCACGGAAAACCTTACGGCTATCGAAACGGTTGTGTTTCGCCCCGGCGTGGGTATCCCGCAGGATCGCGACACGCCTCAGGTGGGCGATATCATCGCCGACGGTCATGCGGCGTTGTATCTGATAACCACAGAGGGCGAGATCATCGGCTTGCCCGAGACCGGCGTACCGATTTTCGGAACCATCGACGACCTGACCCATGGTGATGTCATTGTCGAGCAGGCGGTGTTAGGGCGGCATTTTCTCATCGACACCATCCCGCCCCGGATCCATATCGAGGTGTACCCGGACAACATCGTATCGCCGTATGACCTTGTTCCCATCTCGAACGACGACCGTACCGTCCAACAGCTCAGCGAAAACCACGCTGGTCTGCCGCCGTTCCCGGCCAACTGGCCTGGAGGCAACTGGTCAGCTGAGGCGTTGAACCGGCCGGCAGAGCCTGCCGAATGGAACGGATGGCTTGAGAATCGATTCCGAATCAACGGGCTTATACCGGCTCGATTGCAGCGTTCTCAGTTGTTTTTCAACACCGGCTCGATCTCGAACCAACCCTATCCTGCCATTCCCGAGGAGCTCAGCTTCAACGTGCGCGTCCAGTTCATTGACCCGGTGGTTACCCTGGGCGGTCAGGAGCCGGTTCCCTATTTCGATGGCGACAACCTGGCCCTGGCTGGAAACGCCAACGGCAACGGTCGCAACCGGGACTTTTATACCGGTCTCGACAATCGGGAGGTGTCGGGCTTTTTCGAGCGGCCCGGCGAGATCATCTTGACAGACGAACTGATTACCGGACAGGCCCGGTGGTATTTCGACAGCGATGGCGATGGGTATACCGTCGCAGAATTTGATGATACCCTGCCGACCATACTGGCATCCTTCATGCCCGGAACGGCCGTAGATGGCGCGCAGCCTGCTACCGTGGGTCCGGTCACCGGCGACATCGCGCTAAACGAAGGATTCTCCCGCGAGCAGCCCAATACCGCCATCGCCCAGGGCAACAACACGCTCGTCGCCGAATGGGATATCAGCGATATTGACTGGGATGTTGTGGCCAATCGCGGACAGCTCAAACTCCAACTCCAATTCGCGGCCCGTGACCGTGCGGGGAACATCGCCGAGTTTAGGGAATTGATTGATCCGTTGACCATCTGGTGGGGATTGGAAGCCCAATCGCGACTCGTCGATATTCCACCGGATACCATGGATTCGGATTTCCGTTTTCAATGGGAAATGGTGCGTAGCGGTACCGAACCCAATACCATGGGCGACCCCAGCACCTACGACGGTCCGCGTCCGCTCTTCACGTACCGGATCTATGCCAATGCTGATCCGGAAGATCGGGCCGGGGTTTACTGGCCGGTTTATTCGTCGCCGTGGGAACCCTTTACGCAACTGACTCGATCAGATCTTCTGGGAATTCTACGCAACGCGGGCCTGAGCCCTGATACCAACGAGTTCCATCTGCTCTTCGTGGTGCACGGCGCCGATGAAGCAGGCAATGTCGAACCGTGGCATCGCCGGGTACCCTGGTGGTCCCCCGGCGATGAAATGGGTGCGCCAGGCGAACCTCTATTCAATCCATTGGATGGCCCGATCGATCTGCGAGGCGATATCGGCCAATTGCGAGACAACTGGATAGAGGAACTGCCCAACATGGCCATCACCCGTTGGGGACGGGAGCTCCGCCTGGGCACGCGGGTCACGCCCATGTTCTACCATGGACCCGCTGATGAATTGGGAGAACGCGTCGGTTCCGATACCTATATTGTTATGCCCGACGACGGGTTTGTCCATGCGCAATTCCAAATCCAGGCCCTGAATGTTCCCCTGGGTGTTGAGCAAGTTGGGTTTGAGGTGCAGCTCCTCGATCAGAACCGAAACATCGTCGCCCTGTACGACACCGATATGACTCAGCTACCGGGAGGCGTACCGGATTTTATACTGCAGGAACAGGTACCGCTAACGACCTTTAATCTGGGCGATATACTCCGGCAGCGTTCGATCCGGTATACGTTTCGAGCCCGAACCGTGGTCGATGGACAACCGGCCGCGAACTGGGCCAACGTTCCCTTCGTGGTCACCCCGTTCCGGGTGGACCCCAGGGTTGACCCCGATCGACAACCAACCCGCATATACGAAGAGCAATAGTGTGCGGCTTGCGTTTGGCGGGCTGAATAAGGTCTAATGAAGCATATTTTGCTGAGCGACGAACGCTCCTGTCATCAGGGTCGGCGATTTTGTCGTAGATGACAGAGAAGGCAAAATAGTGTATCATAGACGTCTGAACTGGTAAGGCTGATGCGAGCGATTAGCGGGCGCTCCGTTGGCACAAACCGAACACAGGTTCAAGGTGTGAAGACTGAAACCTTGACAAGTCTTTACCCCTATAGTACAATTAAATAAAGGCGTCTAGCGAGCAGCGCATCCGGCTTCCTGCGGCGACTACGCCCTCTACGGCCTGGAACATCACGCGCGCAACAGCCGCCGAGATTCCGCTTTCGACGGCAGGTAGGTGAGACAAATGGCAGCGAAAAAACGAACACGCAAACGGCGGCTTGTCCTGGATATCGGAGCAAGCGCCATCCGAATGTGTGAGCTTGTCGCTACGAAGACGGGATATCAAGTCGCCAAGTACTTCCAGCGGGAAATGTTGATCGACCCGTCGGCCGACGAAGAGACCAAACGGCAAACCCGAGCCGAAACGTTAAAGGCCCTGTTGAAGGATTCCAAGGCGCGTTCCAAAAAGGTTATCATGGGCGTGCCCGGCCAGTCGGTCTTTACCCGACCGCGACCGTTGCCCCCCGTTCCCGAGTACAAGCTGACTCAGATTGTTCGCTACGAGATCCAGCAGCAGATCCCATTCTCCCTCGACCAAATCGCCCTCGACTACCAGGTCCTTAGCCGGACGGAAGCGGGGGGATATCATGTGCTGATGGCAGCCATCAAAGTGGACATCGTCGAACGGTATCTGGACGTCATCAGCGATGCGAAATGCCACATCGATACGGTGGATGTCTGCCCGTTGGCGGCCTATAACTGGCTGCACATGTCCGGCGAATTTGGCGATCAGGGCGAATGCGTCGCCCTTATCGACATCGGCGCGGCCACCACGGATATTGTCATCTCGAGGGACAACCAGTTCCAATGGAACCGGCCGTTGAGCATCGGCGGAAACGATATCACTCAGGCCATTGCATCCGAGTTCAACGTCGGTTTTGCCGAAGCGGAGAAGCTCAAACGCGAGCGGGGATTTGCCCCGACCGGCGATCCGCAACGCGATGGCAAAGCGGGCGAGGTGATCGGCCGTGTGTTGAACCGCATGGTATCCGAGATCAACCGCTCGTTTTCCTACTACCGCGCTCAACCGGGCGGCGCGCCTATTCAACGGATCGTTGTCACGGGCGGCGGCGCGTGCCTGCGCAATATGATTCCATTCCTGCAGCGCCAACTAGGCGTCGAAGTGCGCATAGCCCAGCCGTTGGCGGGCGTGGCCATCGGCCCCGGCGCACAGGAAGTCAACGAGCACCCCGAACAGGCCGCGGTAGTTCTCGGCTTGGCCTTGCGGTGCTGTCAGCCTCTGCCCGTCGAGATTAACCTGATTCCTCCGCGAGTGTACGAAGCGGCCAAACGACGGGAGCGCGCCTTTTACTGGGGCCTCTCCATCGCGACGCTGCTCCTTATCGGCGCAGCCTACATCCCGGTTATCGAGCATCAACGTCAGCAGGTTAATGCGAACGTTGCGCAATTGGAGGAAGCGATCCTTCAGTTCGACCGAGGCTTGGCTCCCGATCTGGATCAACGCAATGTTTCGGCGGCACGTTCGGAATACGAAGATGAATTGCGGGACATCCAAGACGAGGTTGATCGGTACAGAAGATTGAGTGAGACCATCGATGAGGCCTTCGAAAGGCGTGTCCCCTGGCTTGAATATATTTCCGCGGTTCATAATGCCCGCCCCGAAGGAGAAGGCCAGGGCGTATGGATCTCCGCCATCGAGTCCACCCGGATCGGAGAAGAAGCCGGTCGCATGGGCGGTATGGGGATGCCTGGGATGCCCGGCATGGGCGGTATGGGGATGCCTGGAATGCCCGGTATGGGAGGTATGGGCGGCGGCCCCGGCGGAATGGGCGGACGTGACGGACGCGACCAGCGCCCCATGGTCCCCAGCAGTGGATTCCCGGGTATTAGCCCCCGTGGCGCCATGGGAGGCATGGGCGGTATGGGAATGGGCATGCCTGGCATGGGCGGCGGTGGCGGTATGGGAATGCCCGGTATGGGCGGCGGGGGCATGCCCGGAATGGGCGGCATGGGAATGCCCGGTATGGGCGGACAGCAGCAAGAAGCTGCGCAAGTCCCACAGCCCAATGGCATCATCATCCGAGGCTATGCGAGCGATGAAGAAGCACTGACGGAGTTCCGCAATCGCCTGGAAGCGAGCGACGTTTTCATTGACGGCGGCGTCTATTGGGATGAACGGTTCATCAACCGGGTTGATTACAGCGCCATTTACAATGCCGACATCGGAACAGGCGGCATGGGCGCTATGGGTGGTCGCGGCGGCGCCGGTGGGATGACCGGTGGAATGGGCGGTCGTACCGGCGGCGGGATGCCCGGTGGCATGATGGGGCGCCAGACCGGCGGCTTCACTTCCGGCCGGCGTGTTATTGAATTCCGTATCGACCTTCAGTTCCGCGGTGAACGTTTTGATCCGGACCGCCAGCAAACCGGAACCGGATTCGGCATGCCCGGCATGGGCGGCATGGGTGGCATGGGTGGTATGGGCGCCATGGGCGGTATGGGCATGCAACAAGATGGCGACGGTGACGATGATACGCCCGCTGGTCTAGGCGCGGGCAGAGCCGGAGGTAACTAGTGGCATGTGGCGTACTGCACTCGGCGCAGTGGTGCGGCCGATTCAACGGGCTGGAGTGCACAGAAACAGCGGGGCATAGGCCCCTGGAAGTGGGATCATGAGCAAACAATCAATCATCATGGTATTGCTGCTGGTACTTGCCCTTGCGGCGTTGGCCGTGGGCTTCCAGGTGGTCATTGCTCCCCTTCAAGCGCAATTGATTGAAGACAAGGAGTATGCTGAACAACTCGAGAGTCGGCTCAATGATCTGCGCAATACATTTGCCTCCTCCGACCCGGAGCTTGTGGTAAGCGCTTGGCGAGAAGCGGTGCAGCCTTGGAGCGAGGCCGTACAGCGGCGGCGACAGGTGTTTTCCATGGCTGACGCCTTCGATATCGAGGAAGTGCCCGAGGGCAAGATCGCCCGATTCCATTACGAAGAGCAGTATTCGGAAATGATGCAGGAGTATCTTCAAGAGCTCCGGAGCCGGGGAATCCCTGCGCCGACCGACGGATTCGACGTTCCTTATCCGGACCGACTGACCAGTGCCACAGTCACCGATGATGACGTCGAGGATTGGTTGCGTCGTATTTCCTTTGGTAAAGATACGGTACGGTTGCTCATGGATGCCGGTGCACGGTATATTGGGGCCGTGGAGATTTGGCCCACGCGGACCGAACAAGGCGTGCTACAGATGTGGACCGTAGGCGTATCAATGATGATCCGTTGGGATGATTTGGTGCGCTTTCTTGACGAGATGAGCGCCGAATCGGACGAGTATTTCAATATTGAAGCCATTCGGATTGTCAACCAGAATCTAAACCAACCGGCCACTGCGCCGCTTCAAGTTGAGATGGTTTTCACGCGGGCCGACTATGATGAGACGGGACGGCCGGGAATGCAACAACAGCAACAACCGCCATTTATGATGGGTGGCGGCGGAGGCGGAGGGTTCTCCTTCCCCGGAATGTAAGGGTATAGAAAATCGGATATCAGGCCCAATATGTGATCACGACGATAACGCTTTCCATAAGACAAAGAGCGAATCTACGTCGAGGTGGCAGCGAACAAGGCCTTTCTGGTAAAGTGTTTAACGGGGGTGTGATTCGACCCGCAAGCGAGGGCGGTGGTGGATAAGGCACTAAAAATTCTAAAATGGATATGGGATGTCAAGGAACGAGCCTTGCTCGTTGTCTTGGTCTTGGCCCTTGGCGTGCAAGTGTACCGCATGGTCGCACCCCCCGATGTGGAGGATGTGGCTCCTCCTACGGTGGCGCCGCCACGGGCCAGCTTGCCCGACGATTGGCAAGATGGGCCGCCCCGGCCCAATACGGTGGATCCGCCGCAATTACCGCGGGTCCCGGTTGATGAGCTTACAAGACGCAGTCCGTTCACGGTACGGGATACGCAACCGGCGGCTCCCCGCGAACTTACACCGGAACGGGCGGGATTGCAGTTGCTTCGTATCGTCCCCTGGAGGGGCGATGCCCATCGCGCCGAGCTGCGCATAAATCAGCGGCGACAGCGCATGGATGAAGGAGATGAGTATCAGGGGTTTCGCGTGGAGCGTATCGACGCCAATGCAGGCGAAGTTGACGTCTATTCCACCGAACATGATAGGTTGTTTACGCTGACTGTTGAAGGGGGAAGTTGATCCGGCGAAGGGTTATCTTGTATACCTTTACCCAGTCAACAAACCAATACTAAAGCGGGAGGACGAGTTCGTCATGAGTACACGGATGCCGCGGTCACGGATCGCAGAGGGCGCAACCATTGCGGTGACCATCGCGCTTTTGGCGCTCTTTGGGATGCCTGCGCAAACATGGGCCCAAACTGAAAGCGGGGATGTGCAGGCCAGTCCGCTGGAGTCGCCAACTGCGACTGGAGCGCGTTCTCCAGAAGCATCGGGCATTTCGCCAGGGGAGGCGGCCTTCCGTGAAGGGGTTAAGCTCTACAATGAAGACAGGTTTACAGAAGCATTGAATGAGTTTAATCGCGCTCTGTCCCTAAACCCCGACCACCAAAACGCCTCAATTTTCAAGATGAAGGCCGAAGCAAAGCTTCAGATGCAGGCTGTTGGCCAGGATCCGGCCGCGTTGCCTCAATTTGAGACCTTCGATCCCGAAGCGTTACGCGATGAGGCAGGGGAAGTAGTCGATTCGGCCTATTCCATGGAGGAACTACGGGTTCAACGGCTTAAAACCATTATCGATGAAGCCCAATATCTCCTGGACAATAACAGGTATAAACGAGCTCAGGCGCTTTTTGAAGAAGCCCTGATCATCGATCCGCAGAATGTGACAGCCCAGCATGGGATGCAAGAGGCCACATTGGGTGCGCATGAGATGGATCGGGAAGACGCTCGAAGACGGCTCGACATCGAACGCTCCTTAATCCAAACGGATATCGACCAACGCAAACTCCTTCCGGAGGGCGCAGGCCCCGACGGCATCCGTCCCTGGCGTATGCGCGTCGATGTGGCCGAAGAAGAATACGAAGTGCCCGAGATTCGTACTGCAATCGATGAAGCGTTGGATGCTCCCGTGTCCATTGAATTCGAGGATCAACACATCAGCGAGATCATGGAGTTTATTTCCGAATATGTGGATGTAAACATTGTCGTGGATGCCCGTGTTGTCGCCCCTCCCTATGACCCTCCTCCCATGCCCGAATGGGACCCTGATCAGTTCCAGCCTGGAATGCCGGGGCAACCCGGAATGCCCGGAATGCCCGGTATGGGCGGACCCGGAATGCCCGGTATGGGCGGACCCGGAATGCCCGGTATGGGCGGACCCGGAATGCCCGGTATGGGCGGCCCTGGAATGCCAGGCATGGGCGGCCCTGGAA
>PWNM01000135.1 GCA_003557825.1 Candidatus Hydrogenedentota bacterium
CCAATTGCCGCACGATTCATCAAACCGAGCTAACCGGGCAAGATCGCACAGATAAAAAAACCGGCTCCGTTGCTGGAGCCGGTGATTCAGAACAAGGGCGGTTAAGCCGTTCAAACAACCCTGTGTTCCGCCTATTTCAGGCGGCGGCGGTAAAGCACCCACGCCAGCGCGAACACCCCGAAGAGAGCCGCGTAAACACGCGGTTCGGGGATGATGGTGAGTTCGGCGCCCGCAACATCAAACTCGTACCGCCGGATGTCGGGGAGGACATTGGCATCCAGATTCATGCGGAACCAGATCGTGCTCTGGGTCGGATCACCACTCGCGTCGTAGAAGCCTTGAAGCTGAAGGCCAGTCAGATCGGCTGTGACCATTCCAAGCGCAGTGCCTGAAGTAGCGAACGACTCGGCGAGCAGGGTGACATCACCACGTTCGTCGATCCCGGGACCGCTCCAATGCGCCGCTTCGGGATCCAGAGCGGAGGGATTCACACCGGGATTGAACATATACAAGTCAGCGGTCCGTCCTCCGTGCTGAAAAATGCGCGTCAATTCGACGGCAAACGTGCCGCTCTCAATCACCGCCGAACTACCGAAAGACGGGAGGTTGAATCCAAGTATCGGGGCGGTGAGGTTGCGGGTATCCGCCGCACCACCTGAGCCAACATTGTTCTGCACGGCATCTGCGTTGAACACCACTGACCCGTCGGAGTGGAACTCCCGGGTGAAGTGGGTGAAATCGACGGAAATGATCGCCGAGGCCGGAAGCAGCGCGGGAAGAAGAAGGCCAAGGAGGCCGAATCGAACGGTTTTTGTCATATGGTTTTTCATTTCTTGTTTGTCTTGAGGTTATACTTCAACGGACGGTTTAGAAGGAACGCCGCCCAGCGACCGCTGGACACGTCACGGGCTAAAGGCGCCGGAAACATTGATACAAACCTGTTCATTCCACCCGCGAACCAAAAGAAGATCATGCTCCTATTTGTAGGAACCCGGTGTTCTCTTTCGGGGGTGCCCGTTTCTCTCACTCCTACCGGGAATAATACAGCCCTCCGGCCTCCGACGGCCGGAACGTCTTTCCGCGGAACGTAAGCGAGCGGCCGGAACCGATATAGACGGAGCGGAGGGCATCACCGGCGTCAAGGGTAACGACGGCAAAGTGGCCCTCGAAGTGAAGGTCTGTTTCCTCGCAGCGGAAAGTCCCCTCTCCGTCTTCGTAAATCAAAACCATCTGTCGGAGACGCTCACCGTCCACTTCAGACAAAACCTCCAGACCGGCAAATCGATCGGCATTGTATATCGTTGTGACCTCGCGAACACTCCCGGAATCCGCATCGCCGTAAAGCGGTTCGAAAACCTTCGCGAAGGGGGTCTCCCATGCGTCCCCTTTTTGCCGCACGACAATAGCCGGCGTTTGTCGCTCGTTGTACGGAGGCGTGGCCACCCAAGAGGGCGGCGAATGAACTTTGGTGTAGCTACGGTTTTCCGCGTCGTTCATGAACACGCGCATCATGACCGGCACCTCTTCGAGGTCGCGGGCGGTAAAAAGCGCGCGCGGGCTTTGTTCGACGACACCGGATGTCCGCACATCCTCAAAGAAATGCCATCCGGGATGGCGGAAGGTCCGGTTTCTCTGCCACGGGAGATCTTTGTTTCCGTGAAAGCGCTCCGGCTCGTCGCGCAACTCGAATCCCTCTGGAATGTCCGTAAACACGAGTTCGTCAGCGACATTTCGGTAGATGTAGTCGTGAAACTGTCCCTCATATTCCGAACGCGAGCGGAACACATCAAGGTAGTAGCCGGTGGTCGGTGAAGTGCGGATGAGCGCGAAGGTGCGCTGTTGGTCGGCGGGAGCGACAAGGTTGTGGACGTCTTGAAAAGAAATCGTGCTGAAGGAATGGTCGGGCGAGGCCGCCGTCTTTCCGGGCATTGGTTCCATGGCGACCAACTGGCTCACCTCAACGCCGAGGTTCACCCAACCGCCGTCGCTCGCCGAGGCCCCGTTGGCGATGACCGTGTTGTGTCCCGCGAAGAGCCGGTAGTAGTTTTCATGGATGTCGGTCCCGTAGGCACTGCGCCCGGCGGTCACCCCTAGAACGTGGCCGAACCCGTACAACTCCATGTCCATACCCGAGGCGTGACCGTGGACAAAATCTCCCCCGCCGCCGACAAAGCCCATCAACCCATAGCGGAGGGGGTCCTCGGTCTCCGTGTTCCGCTGAATGAAGATACCAGTGAAGGGAAGATCAAAGGTTCTCGACGGTTCTTCGATGGTATCCGGATCACCGGCAAACTCCTCCACCCTCCACAGCAGAGCCAGCGGCGCCGTGTAAATGGTGGCGGCGAATCTATGCCCGGGAAGATTCGAGCGATCATAGTCGCCGCTGGCAATTCCCTTCAGAATCCATGCGCCATAGCGTTCCGCCAAATCGTCTTGCCCGTTCAGCCGGGCGAGTTTGTAAGCGCGCTCAAGAACGCTGTACGGCCTGCCCATGCGCCGCGGTCCGTCGCCAAAGGCGATTAATTCGAAATTCGGAAAGCGGATCGACTCCAAAGCGAGGAGAGAATACGGTAATTTCCAATGCTTCCTTCCGAGATTGAGTTCCGGGTAGAGCCGGTCCAACACAACCATTAGGTAGGTGCTGAAGTTGGCCACCGCCACGGTATACTGGAGAGACTCAGGATACAGATCACCCGCATTTTCGTAGAGGGCGGCGGTCGTTTTCAGCGAAGTCTGGTGGTCCGTATCCGTGTCCAAATAGTAGGGAAGGAATTTTTCAACATCCGACGGGTCTTCAAGAGCGAGTATATTGTGGACGAGACTCGGCGACTCAAGGACCGGCCAGTTGTTATTCACCAAGCCCACATTGATGGCCCGCTCCACATAAGCGCGAAAGACCGTATCCGCATCATCAAGGGGAAAATCACGCTTTTCCCCTGTCACGACGTCATGCACGCGTCCGCCCTCACGAAGATAGGAGGCGACAAAATCATAGACCAAAGGTATCTGTGCGCCAAAAATCCTTGCCTCCTTCAAATGGTCGTTGGGATAGATAATACCCCCGTTGAAGGAGGATTCCCCCGGCTCCATCCGCGCGACCGCCGACACGATCACGCCGAGAACATCCGCCGCAACGCGCGCATACCGATCCTCCCCCGTCAGGTAATAGATGACGCCGCAGTCAATGCTTGCCTGCAGATAGCGCATGAGCACCCTGCGACGCTCCATTCCCGGCGAGTCGCCATACCGTGTGATGCGGTGAAACGGAGGAAAGTCCTCGTAGGGATCATCCCAATTCAACGGCAACTGAAGGAGGAAGTCGAGGGTATCGCGCTCGTATTCCTCAACAAACGCATGCGCCCGCGCTTGCAGCGCTTCAAAGAGGGCCGCCGATTCCTCGTCGTGTTCTATCCTTTCCAAAATTCCGACACGCTCGCCCGGTGTCACCCAGATCCGGGGACGCTCGAAACCAGTCCCCGCATGACTTGATGGAACGGCACATGTGAATGCTGCAATGAGTGCCGCCGTCATTGCCGTGCCGTACAATGACACTCCTTTCCACTTCCGTCGGCACCGTTTGCCGACACTGCTTTCATCCTTGATTTGCATAAAGTTGATTGATCACGGACGAAGGACGTAAATCCACGCGCTCTGCTCGCCGAAATATTCTTCCGGCAAAAATATGTATTCACCAAGCGAAAGCGAATAGATCCACGGATCGTGCACGACATACAGCCAACCCATAAGGAAGCCGGTATCGACGAACCCGTCTTCATCGATCGGAAAGCCGGCCCACATATCCTCCGGGCCCGGATCGGGATCAGGATCCGGATCCGGATCCGGGTCGGGATCGGGGTCCGGGCCTGGATCGGGATCCGGGTCAGTTCCCGAAGCGACGTATTCAAGCTCGAAAAGCAGGGCGTCGTCATGGGACACATTAGCAGTCCAACGGGTAATACTCCCAGGTCGGAAGGCTGGACTCCACCGCAACCAAATGAGACCGTCTCCCACGGGTGTGCCATCGGTGTTGTAAAATTCAGCGAGCATCTCCGCATCAATGAACGCCTCGCCCATCTCACCGGGTTGGGTCTCAGGCGTGAAGAAATCCGTCGAGATAAGACTCACAAGTCCACGCTCATCAATGAGGCCGTCGGGGTCCGCCCAAAACACATCCTCGGCAAAAACGGAGGGAACGTCCACGTCGGCATTAAAGGCATACAAATGAGTATTCCAGTTGATCGGAATGTTCGCCGCAGGCGAACCGGACGACATCACAAGAGATATGGTCGCGCCGTGAAGGACATCGCCGCTCTGCAGTGTCGGCAACTGAAAGCCGGCCACGGGAAGGCGCGCCTGCCGGTTGTCTTGCGCACCCACGCCGCCCGCGACGAAGTTATCGGACAGGGAGGGCCGTTCTACGAAAATGTAGAAATTGTGAACGGTATTGAAGGTCACCTCAAATGACCTTGTAAGCGGGAGTTCAACGACTTGGACGTCATTGAACTCCTCGGCGTGGAGGGCCGGTGCGAGGCAACCGTAGGCTACGGCAAGAAATAGGGTGAAGGGTTTGGGGGTTCTTTCTTTCATCTGAATATAGGTTTTGAGCGGTTGATTGTCCGATTCATGATTAAAAAGACATTCCTACCTGCAGGCGGAAACTACGGGGTGCAGCGTAGGTGACGGTCCGACGGAAGACGGGGTCGACCGGACCGTTGGGATCCCTGTATTCGACGACCCTCTCCCGCCGCTGGGTATTCAGGAGATTCCTGACGTTCAGATTGATACGCCACTGCGTCCGGCCCCAGTCGAAGCGGTATCCAATACTCCCGTCAAACTCGATACGCGAAGGCGTCGGCGGTGTCGGAAAGCGGTTTTCATCGAGGCCTATCCCGCCGATCGCAACGGAAGTCGGCGCGCTTCCGAAAAACTTTGCTCCGCCCGCAATGTGCAGCCCTTCCAACGGTCCTTCGACAAAGGTGTATTTCTGCCAAAGGCTCGCATTCCAATTGGGGACGAAGGACAGGTCCATTCCGTTGATGCCCGTGCCGTCAAAAGTCGTCGGGTCCGTCGGGTCTTCAAAATTGTCCGCGCCAAGAATGAATACCCAGTAGTCATACCGCGATCCCGGAACCTGCTCGCCGCTCATTGGATCAATGAGCGGGGCGAGGTTAAAACCGTTGCCGACTACCTCGCGGTTTTGATAGGAGAAGGTGAAAATGGTTTGGTAATTCGGCAGCGGTGAGAGGATGAACTGACCATCGACACCCCGCGCGCGCTCCTCGAAGGTGACCAATGCGCCGCGCGTATTACTCGGGTTGTTGCCCGCACCGAGTTCGCCCTGCCGTATTCCGCCGGGCCAAAAGATCGGATATCCGTCGAAATCCCTTGCCTGGAGGGCGGCTTCGAAGGCCGCCTTCATCATCATCCCGACGTCAATCCCGTCCGCATTGACGTGTTTGCCCTCGACCAAATCACGGCTCACGTCCACCCAGTAATACGGCTGGGCACCGGCGTTCTCGCGCCGACCCCGTGTCCCCACATCAACAGTCTCGACGAACGTCAGCCCGGCCTCATCCAAAACGCGGGTGTTAATCACCTCCGGTGCTTCAGTGCCGAAAAACTCCTGCCATGCTTCCCGGAAAAACCGGTCGTTCACGCCGTAACTCATTCCTTGGAAACGGTCCGGTGTCATTCCCGGAGTCATCTCTTGGGCCAAGTCAAAGCGGATGCCATCGGCGGTGACCGCGGAACGCGCGTCAAACGCACCCCAACTTCGGCCTTCTTCCGGGTCCGGGCCGCGATCTCCGCCATACCATGAACGCGGATTGGGCGCTCCGTTGAAATTCCACGACGCATTCTTCCGCTCAATCTGGAAGACCGAAATCGTTCCCGAAATCCGCCCGTCAAAGAGATCGAACTTCATGCCAATGTCTTTACCAACGGTCTCTTCCGCTGGAATCGGATTGTTTAGGCCGTCCAATAACCCCTGATTGGGAAAGACGCCCTCTGAGTAGGTGACATACATGCTCAAGTCGTCCGTGATACGGGCGGACAGGCCGGCTGTTTTCGTCGTGAACGACTGGGTCTGATCGAAAAGCTGTCGCCGTGTGCCCTGCGGCCCGAGGCCTTCGAACATCAGCTCCATCTCACGCTGGATCTCCCGGTTGAGATTTTCGGGTAACTCCGGGAACCAGCGGTCTTCCGTATACGGTTCCGTTCCCGGAATGAGAAACGGCATGGGCGCCAAGCGCTGACTGCCGAAATAGAGGTCGGTCTGATTCGACGCGTTGGCGGGATTGAAGGCCGGAATTCCGTCGATAAGGCGGATTTGTTCCTCCTCGATGATTTTATACTCATCCCTGCGAATCCCGCCAATGAACGTAATGCGGTCCTGGAACATCTGCGCTTGGTAAATTCCATAATAGCCGCGGTAGGTTGCATCGACGTCCTTCCAACCCGAGCGGGCGATATTGTAGCCAGCTATGCGGCCGGGAGTGTCCACCGGATCATTGACATACTCAGCCAGCGGACGCCCGAGGTTTGTACTCAAGTTGCCGGGGAAGGCCAAAGGCTCATTGTTGTAGCGGATCGGACTGAAGTCGTAAATGCTTGACCGCAGTAGATACGGGTCTTCGCCGAAGCGCCCCACCGTAAAACCCGGAGCGTCCGGATTTGGAAAGAGTTGTCCGGAAGTGAGGAGTTCACTTACCCCGGGATTCCCCTGTACAATCGAAAACTGGTCTTTCGTGTATTGCACCCCACCGATGAACGTGTGGGTCATGGTATCGTCTCCCCGTCGCAGCGGATTGCCCGTTTCCAAGGCATAGGCACCGCGCAGACGCAATTGCACCGACTCTGACTCCGTGGGACGCTTCATCCAGTAATAGCGTTGGAACTTCAATGTTGTCTCATTTTCATCCATCTCCGGTCGCATTGCGCGTGCCGCCAAATCGGGCGTGACAAAGACTTCACCGACACCACCGGTCGTGAGGGCAAGGATAGGGTGATCCGCGGAAAGATTCGGGATGTCATCCGCCGTCACCCGGAAACCGAGAATCTCATCCAATCCATAGCGCCGGACCGTCCCCGGGTAGGCACTCGTCGGAATGCTTCCGCCGAGAATCGCCAGCACCTCCGGGTGCCGGATCCAAAGGTTTTGCCGGTTCACTTGGCCCGCGAGGATGGGGAATTCGTCCGACGGCGCCGGGAACCCTTCGCTGTCTGTCGGCATGGACATATTCACGTTAAAGCCCTCTTGGTCCGTCTTCGTGTAATAGCCTCCGAACTCAAGATTCAAATTCCGCACCGGTTCCGTCTGGACCAGAAGCATGGCATTCAGTTCGCGCCTTTTCGTGTAGGTATCCGGACCACTGATCCGGTAGTTCCTTCCCAAATCGCCGTAACTGTAAGGAACGAGCGGATTCTCCTTGCGGAGGAGAAAGACGTCGCGCGGGTAGCTGTCGTCGCGGTCCATGATAAACCGCATATCCTCCTCGTCACGACCCCACCGGATTTGCTCGCCGAAAGGATTGCGGAAATCCTCGTTGCCCGAAGCGGTGAAAAACTGGGGCCCGATGCCGTGTCTGCGTTGATCGGCATACTGCACCTCGGCGAGAATCCGTGTTCTCTTGAAGGGAAGGATTTCCAACTGCCCCGTGATGTACTCCCGCCGATCGCTTTGGAAGTCCGTGTGGTGATCCGCCTCTTGGTACGCTCCTATGATCCGGAAATGAATCAAGTCTTTAACAATCGGACCCGTGTAGTCGGCAACCGTCCGCCGGAATCCATAACTGCCGACACTGGCCGAGGCACTAAACCGCGGGGAAGCCATCGGCCGCTTGGGAATGATGTTCACGATACCGCTCAAGACATTGACGCCGTATAGGAGCGAGGCGGGACCGCGCACGACTTCGAGACGGCTCGCGTTGGACATGTCCGTGGCACCGCCGAGATTCACGGTGAAGCCCTCGCCCACGGCGAGACCGCCCACGCGAAAACCGAACCTTTGCTGGTTGGGGACGGAATAGCCGCGTATCGAAAGCGCATTGGCGAAGGGGTCGTTCACATTGACCGCCGCCGACGGCGACCGCTCCGCACTACCCGCGACATTCGCCCCTGTGGTGCTGGCAAATGTTTCCGTAAAGACTCCGGATGAATACGCCAAGGCTTCATCCAAATCGGTCGCTTGGAGGTCCTCGATAAACTCCTGATTAATCACTTCCAGCGGCATGGGGATATCGCGGATCGGCATGTTGAGACTCGTCCCGGATATCGTATTGGTCGAAAGGTAGCCGCGGTCATCCGTCGTTTGCACAAGAAAGGGCGAAAGCTCGAAAATCTCGTCGTCTTCTTCCGCCGCCAGAAACGCGGAAGAAAACACCACAAGAGCAAATACCGAAAATGCTCTCAGGGCACGCGACGGGAGATCGGGCCGACCGACAAAGCGCACGGCGTTAACGACGGGCCATAAATTGACAACCGATTCAATTACAGGGTTTTTGCGATCCATAGGAAGGGGTCTTGAGTGTGCATGTTGCGCTGAATTCGCCGAATCAAAAGAAGGTAGTGTCATCCAAAACAAAAATTCCGGAAAAGCGGCCGCGTGGAAAACGTTCGTGACTGCCTATACTTTAGCTACAGATGGAGGAAGGGGAGACTACGGAATGTGCCGTAACCTCCTTTCACACCCACCGGCCCTCGCCAAGCATAGCGTGCGGGCGCTTGCAGCTGCATTTCAAAAATTAATCCATGACATAGGCCCATGCCGCGCCTTGGTTCCCGGTCGTGACAAGCTCTTCGGGTATATACATATATTCTTCCATCCGGTAAGAATAAATCCAAGGAGCATGCTCCACGTAAAGTTCCCCCATAAAGCCGCCGGTGTCGACAGTCCAGTTTGCATCGACCGGGAAGCCGGCCCACAGGCGCAGGATGCCGGGCTCGACAGGATCGGGAACGGTGATCGGGCCATCTTCAAGGTTGACGCCGGTGGGATCCCAAAGGATTTCGTCAATCATCATGAAATCGACAAGAGCATCTCCCTGTCCGGCATACACCATCATGAAGGTGACAAGC
>PWNM01000250.1 GCA_003557825.1 Candidatus Hydrogenedentota bacterium
ACCTCGCCTTTGGAGGTAGGATCGACCCGGCCCCAACGATTGCCCCATTCGTCGGTCCGTTCCCAGCGACCGCCGCCCACTTCGCTCCAGTCCGTCGCCGGCGTTTCCACCTGAGGGCCAGCCCCGACGAAATCGGCTCGGGAAAAACTTCGGGCAACCCGCTCCGGTCCGGTAAACTCCAACGTTCGTTGTACGATTTCCCGCGATGTCATCATATCCCCTTACCTCCTAGGTTGTTTCGACCAACCGCAGCAGGATATCAAATAGGTTACCCAGGGTGGAAAAAACTTGCTCAAAAACACAAGCGTTGCATTTGCCTGCGGAGTCAGTTACCATGGGGCTGCACGGGATACGGGAGGATGTTCCAATGCGATTAAACGGTGAAGAAAGACGAAGGTATCCGCGGAGTAGACGGGCGGTGTCCGCCGTCATTGATCACGGCAGCCCCGGGGTGCTGAATCATGTTGATAACATCAGCGCAAATGGGGTGATGTGCCACACGGTAAAACCAGTACCGCTTATGACAAAGGTGGGGATCGCATTCGATCTCAACAAAGATAAACGGATTGAATGCGAAGGCATTGTGGTGCGGTGTGAGCCCGATGAAAAGGGAGATGACCACTTCAAGGTCGCCATTCTGTATACGAACATCGACGAAGCCGACCGGCGCGCCATCAGCACGTTTGTCGACCGTGACGCCAAGCAGTCCGCTCTGGATGACTAGTGTTCCGACGCGTTGCGCACTCGCTGGGCGTTCGTGACGGTCTTTTGCTGTGTGCTTGCCTGTTTGCCCTGACGATAACCATTGTCTATCCCTCGCTCCGACTGCTTGCACGGGCGACTCTTGACTGGCGAATGGAGGTTCTGCTCGACGGGCCCGGGCGCGCTGCTGTTATTAACACAATCGTGCTCTCATTCGCATCGGTGGCCACGGCGGGCATCGTGGGAACGACGATGGCTTTTGTTCTGACTCGTTATGCCTTTCCGGGGCGCTCCGTTCTGGCCGGTCTTGCCTATTTGCCCCTCACCCTGCCGCCCTTGGTCGGCGTGGTGGCGTTCTACTACGTTATCGGGCGGGACGGATTCATCTCACTCTTTTTCGAGCGCATGCTCGGGCTCGAGCGCTTCTATCCACGGGGCGCTATCGCCATACTCATCATTCATACATACTCATTCTATGTGTTCTTCTATGCCATGGTGGGCGCCGCCCTGGAGAGTATGGACCGTTCCCAGATCGAAGCCGCTCGGACCTTGGGCGCTTCCCCGATGCGGGTCTTCTTCCGCGTCACCGTCCCCCTACTCCGTCCGCCCCTTGTGGGCGCAGCGCTGTTGACCTTCATGTCATCGGGTGCATCCTTCAGCGCACCGCTCATCTTTGGTGAAGACTTTCCCATGCTCAGCGTGCGGATCTACGAAGAAACCACCCAGTTCAACGAGGCCGCGGCATTGACCTTGACCGTTGCATTGGCGGCAATTTCCTTGTTGGGGATCTTCTTGTTTCGATCCGGCGCACGCGTTCGCGGGGCGGCGTCCAAAGGAGTACGCGTACCAATGCGCTCGGGGCCGGCGAAACTGCTGGCGGGGCTCGGCGCCCTTGCGTGCATGGGCGTACTGCTCACGCCGCATCTGGCTATTGTGTTTTTGTCCTTTGTACGACACGAACTCTGGTACGCAGAGCTGATTCCACGGGCATTCACCCTCGATAATTACCGGGTCATTATGCAGGATCCTCGAGCCTTTGCCCCCATTCGCAACAGCGTCTTTATGAGCGCCATTGCCGCTGGAGCAGCCTTGTTGGTGGGATTACCCGCCGCCTATCTTATCGGACGCGGACGTCCCGGTGGTCGTATGGTTAACCTGTTGGTCATGATCCCTTGGGCATTGCCGGGAACTGTCATCGCCATGAACCTATTGGTCGCATTCAACGATCCCTGGCTTCCGCGGCAGACCATCCTATGGCTGTTGCCGTTGGCCTATTTTGTGCGTAATATCCCCCTGCTGACGCGTATGGCGACCGCCGCCATCGAGCCTTTCGACGCAACTCTTATCGAAGCGGGCCGTTGCCATGGGATGTCACCGTTCGGCTGTTTCCTGCGCATCGTTCTTCCCTTGCTCGGACCCGCTTTAATCGCCGCAACGGCCTTGGTATTTGCCACATCGTTGGGCGAGTTTGTCGCCTCGATTTTGCTCTATCGGCCCACCAACATCCCCATTGCTGTAATGATTAATATGCAACTGCGCGGATCGGGCATTGGTTCGGCATTTGCCTATAGCGTATTGCTGATTATTATCGTGGCAGCATCGTTTTTACTGGTCCGCCGATGGTCTTCGCGTATGCTCTAGCCTTTGCTCATGGATATTTTCATGTCCCCACCACGCCGACCGTGGTATGATCCTGTTAAATCACCAGACTCAGGAGAGCATGAATGTCTGAACCTGATCTACACGTCAACCTCTATGACTTGATCCTGCCCTTGGCCATAACAACGGACATGATGAGCCCGGCAGTGGCCAATCACCATATGAAAGTAGCTTATCTCACGTTGCGACTGGCCGAGGAGCTCGAATTTTCGCCCCTCGAACAGTGCAGCGTGGTAACGGCCGCGGCATTACATGATATTGGCGCGTTCTCTCTTAGCGACCGAATCGACCTGCTCGAGTTTGAGCTGAAAGACCCCAAACAACACGCCAACGCCGGGTATTTGCTCCTTCGGGAGTTCCCTCCGTTTGAGGAGATTGCGAAAATAGTTAAATACCACCATGTACCATGGAATCACGGCAGAGGGGAAATCAAAGAAAACGGCGCCGTCTCCCGGGGGGCCCATCTCGTTCACCTGGCCGATCGGACCGCGGTTTTGATACCCCGGGGCGAGCATGTCCTTCGTTTTGTAGACACCATCTGCGAGTCCATCCGAGAACATCGGGGCTCCCGCTTTGTCCCCGAATATGTTGATGCGCTAGATCGTTTGGCCCACCGGGATTACATCTGGCTTGAGCTGGCCTCGGGGTCCATGGAACGGGCCTTACGAAAGTCTTTTATCGGTCATATACAAGAATTGGACCTGGATATGTTGCTCGCCTTTGCGCAGCTTATGTGCCGGGTTATTGACTTCAAGAGCGAGTTTACGGCTACCCATTCAAGCGGATTGGTAGCGGTGTCCGCGGAGTTGGCCCGGCTTCGGGGGTTCTCATCTGAGGATTGCCAAAAAATGCGTATCGCTGCCTATCTCCATGACGTAGGCAAACTGGCGGTACCGTCTGAAGTGCTCGAGAAACCCGCACGGCTGAGTGAAGATGAATGGCACATCATGCGGTCTCATGTGTATTACACCTACCATATCCTTGAATCCTTCGAGGCTTTGGGGCCCATCACCAATTGGAGCGCTTTGCACCAGGAACGGCTGGACGGTACAGGCTATCCCTTTGGATACAGGGCGGTGGATCTCCCCCACGGATCACGCATCATGGCGGTGTCGGATGTCTTTGTGGCCATTACCGAAGATCGGCCATACCGCGAAGGAATGCCGCCGGCAAGAGCACAGGCCATTCTAACGGAGTCGGCGAAAGCAGAAAAACTGGATCCTGATGTAGTGCAGACCTTACTCGATCATTATGACGAAATGTCCGCAGTGCGGTCTACTGCTCAGGAACAGGCCCGAGCCGAGTACCGCGCCTTTCAGGAGGAGCTGCAATAGCCACAGGTTGCATCCACAAGGGGAAAATGCGCACTATAGATTACCAAGTGAGTTGAGCGGTAAAGACGGGGTGCGCCAATGAAACGGACGGATACCTCGAAAATGCCCAACGCCGACAACACCATACCCGAATGATCGATCACGGACAAACGCCGGAGGAACCAATATGGCCAATATGGAGCCAGGGAAAGAAGCCTATTTTGAGGGGAGGTATGTGCCCATTGAGGAGGCCCAAGTCAGCATCCTGACCCACTCCTTTAACTACGGAACGGGGCTTTTCGAAGGCATCCGGGGGTATTACTCGGATGCCGAGGACTGCATTTTGCTGTTTCGCCTGAAAGAACACGTTGAGCGGTTGGTCCGAAATTTCAACGTGCTCTGTATGGAAATCCCCGAGTCCGCTGAGGACATCGAGGCCATTTGCGTCGAGGTTGTCCGGCGGAGTGGGTTCCACGAGGGCGTGTATATCCGTCCGATTTGCTATAAGAGCGAGCTTTCTCTTGGCCCCAAGCTCAACGGCGTGGAAAGCAGTTTCTGTTGTTACGTCATCAAACTGGGCGACTATTGCGAAATCGAGGCAGGGCTTGATGTGGCCGTGTCTTCCTGGCGGCGGCTATCCGACAACGCCATACCCAGTCGCGTGAAGTCCGTCGGAAGCTATGTGAATTCATCCCTCGCCGCCACCGAAGCCCGACAAGCCGGATTCGATGAAGCCGTGTTTTTGCGACAGGATGGTTCAGTGGCGGAGGGAAGCGCCATGAACATCTTTATCGTTCTCGACAACATGCTCATAACTACTCCGCCCACGGCCGATATCC
The DNA here is from genome assembly GCA_003557825.1 of Candidatus Hydrogenedentota bacterium. Classification (GTDB taxonomy): domain Bacteria; phylum Hydrogenedentota; class Hydrogenedentia; order Hydrogenedentales; family SLHB01; genus PWNM01. The sequence goes on from PWNM01000250.1 coordinate 4,514, forward strand.
TGGTGGGCATTACGCGCAATACCGTTATGGAACTGGCTCGCGAAGAACTGGGCCTCGAAGTGGTCGAACGTCCCATCGGCCGTTCGGAACTATATGTCTGTGATGAGGCGTTTTTCTGCGGTACGGGAGCCCAAGTGGCTCCGGTGCGCTCGGTGGATCGGCGTGTTTTGGGCAACGGGACCCCGGGTCCAATCTCCCGCCAACTGCAACAATTGTACTTCGACGTCGTGATGGGCAAGGTCGATAGATACCGGCATTGGTGTACGCCCGTTTCCTGAGGCTGCTACGCGGAAAGGTAAATTCTTGCATGTTCACAAATGCTTCGTTGAACTCGATTGGCGCGTTCCTGTTCGACGTGCTCGACAGGCTGATGGAGTTTGTACTCGGCCAATACCTTTCACGGCTCTTGGTTCCATCCGGGCCGGGAACGTTTTGGTTCTAATACATACAAGGGTATTCCTTCGCGCCACAACAAAACGGCCGGTTGATACAATGCGCTTATTTCCAGCAGTATACATGTTTTTCCTGAACGGCTTTGCATTCTGTGCAATTTTTCGATAAGATAGGTGTACTAAGGAAAGATTATCGTCATTGGCATTTGTCTATTGAGGGATTGCAGTCATCAACGCATGCGCGTTGGACAGGATGATACGCATGCGCGTTGGACAGGATGATACACATGCTTTAGGGCATGGAGGTTTTGCATGGGACTGAAAACCATGGATGCTAACGGGCGCTCGCCCGACAAAATGCGCCTCTGTCCGAGCTGCCGCATGGAGATCAGCGTCCTTGCTACTGTATGCCGCTTCTGCGGACTCGAGGTTGGACGCCCTAAAGAGGAACAACGCCAGTTTTCCATCGACGATCTGGGCGGCGAACATGTCGAGCATCACAGTCCATCGAATAGCATCATGGAAGCGCTCGAAGAATTTCGCAGCGAAATGACCAATCAAAAGGAAACCAAGGCGAAGAAGACCAGCATTTTCAGTCGCAAAAGCGTCCCTCCTCCCGCTGTACCTCCTAAGGATCCCGGTCTCCCCGAGCTTGATGCGCGAAGTCAGGAGCTCGCCTCTTTGACTGGCGGCGGCCGGTCCTTTATTCATGGGAAGCACAGGGCGCGAAAGAAAAAATCGAGCAGCAGCGTCGACTGGCTTCGGCATGCCTTGGTGTTTGCGGCAGTCGTTGTGGCCATTCTTATCCTGTATTTCGGAGGTATCCAGGTTATGGCAGTCATCCGAAATATGCAGACCGATGAGCCCGTCAACGTGTTTGAACCGGCCAACCCGGCGATCCAGTTACTCGAACGGAATGGTCCGCCAATCGATACGTTGCAGGAAGCTGTCCGTCACTATCGAGAGTATCCAACCGAGACGAATGCGGCCATCCTGGACCGTGCGCGCAATCGGATTGAGCAGGACATACATGCGTTGGTGAACAGCGTCCCGTTCACCAACCGGGCGCATCGCGATGCCAATAGCTTGGTGAACGCGGCCCATTCGGTGGATCCCAATCATTTCGGTTCCATCAAAGACGAAGTCGCACGTGAAATCCGGATCTATAACTCGCGTTTGGTTCAAACTTCGCACGAATCGTCCCCGCGCACCGCTACCATCCAGTTGACGAATCCCAATCAGACCACTTCAGAGATTACCATCAGCGAAGGCAACACGTTCCATGAGGGCCGTTTTCGGCTCGAACTGGTCCGGCGAGATGAAGTCATACTGATTGACACGGTTCGCGGAAACCGCCGCCTGCGTCTTTCGCCGGTCCAGGGAATTACTCCAGCATAGCCAGAATAACTCGGCGTACATCAGAAGCAGACCATGCTTTTATCATTGGATTTGATTCCAACCGCTGATGCTGTGATACAGTCCCATCCACAAACTGGGGACGGGAGGGGACGCCCCAGCCCAACTTTTCGTAGCTCAATCAACCAACCTTTTGGAGCACACCATGAACGGCTTGTACTGGACCGTATTACCTGTAATAACTGTCGCCCTGCTGATGGGAGTGCCCGCCGCTGCGGATGAGGAGCGTATCCCCCCCTTATCGGCTCCTTTGCCGGAGCCTGCCCCGGTCGCCGAGCAGGACCATTTGGGGTTCGTCGTCCATATGCATGAACGAGGCTTGGCCGAATACCTGGAAACCGGCGCACGGACCATGCTGATGAACCTGTTCTTCTGGAACATGCGGGACGAGGAGGAGCAGTTGCTCGATTTTGGCCGGGCCGAGGAATGGCTGGCCTGGCTCTATGTGAACGGTTTACATGGAGCGCCGATTATCGACACGTCCCCCTATCACACCTACATCCCATGGCGCTCGGCAATCACAAAGGAACTGGGCGAAAACATCCGCAATCCCGAAGGAACACAAAGCGATTTCGGCTCGCCCTATTCCCCCACGTATAAATCCATGGTTGAGCAGTATGTGGCTGATCTAACCGGCTGGTTCATCGAACACGATACAGCGGGACGGGTTACGACCTACGTAAACGGAGCGGAAGTGTTTTGGCCGGGCATGCTCGACTACGGCCCACTCGCGCAAGAGGAGTTCCGGAAGTGGCTGGTCGCTCGATACGATTCCTTGGAGGCGATCAACGATCGCTGGGGCGCATCGTTTGCTTCCGTTGACGACATCGAACCGGTTCCTGTCTACCGATTCGGGCAGATGGAGTTTGGGCCCAACAATTTCTTTGTCGGCAGCTGGCAGGACGGCGCATGGATGCGGCCTATTGAGGACTTCACACCCGGAACGGTTTATGATGTACGGGCGGACGTCCGAGCGACGGATACCCTGATTGGCGGCGTAACGGCGTTGATGTTGTGGATGGGTGAAAACGACCAACGGCGGACGGACTGCATTGACGTGGCTAATGACACAAACGGCTCGTGGATGACTCTATCGCGCCGGGTAAAGGCGCCCGAATGGGCCACTGAAGCTCAGATTCTGCTCTCCCTGCAAAGTCACGGACAGGCCGAATGGCGCAACGCCCGAATCACGGATGCAGCAACCGGTGATCTTCTCCTATGCATGGAGACCGAGGGAAACACAGGTGCTTCCGACGCTTGGTCGTTTGCGCGTTGGGGCGGCGACGTAAAAGAAGCAACGCGGGTTGATGACGATGTCGTCACCCTGATCCTGTCGGCAGAGCGTCCCGAATGGCCCTGTGAGCGCCCTCAAGCAGCTTGGTATGACTTTCACACCTTCTCGATGGAAACTTTCGCGCAGATCATGAACCATTGGGGACAACGTATCCGGCATCATGACCCAGATCGCGAGACCATGCATTATCTCGGGTTCTTGCTGGGGACATTGAGCCAGTGGGACGACCTGATGCAGACGCAACGACCGGATATTTTTCTGGCCAATGCGCCGGATATTGACATCAACGGCCTACAGATTTGCGCGGCCAAAGGCGATTATCACTATGCCACGGCCGTGTTGGACTTGGCCCGTAAATACGGCAAACCCATGGTCGCGACGGACCTCCAGGATTTTACGCACGGAACCTACGTCGGCTTTAACTCGCTCAACCGCACCAGTTTGGCTTGCGTCGCCCACGGGATGACCGGCTCGTATTACTATACATGGAGAGACCACAACATTGATTACAACTGGTTCGAAAATTGGACCATGGGCGAGACGCGCCGAATGCTGACTGGGTTCCGTAAGACTCGCGATTTCGTTACGGACGGCACGCTCGATGCGCAAGTTGCGTTCATCCTTCCGATTCTCCCCTATTGCGATGCGGATCCCGAAGGACGCAAATCGGACATGCTGGATGCCATGGGTTGGTATAAGCTCCTTCGTCATGCAGGCGTAACACCGGATATTTACACGCCCTATGAACTCGACGGGAATTTTGGATGGGACCTTGGACATTATCCGGTTGTCTTTGTGCCGGACTGCCCATTCCTGCCGGTTAACGCCGCGGCCAAACTGCGGGATTATGTGGAAGCAGGGGGTACAATTGTGTTTGGAGGGCGTCCACCTATCTATGACGAAACCGGCCGCCTGCTTCCTGCGCCGTTTGGTTCGGAGGAACACCTGCTCCCCGAGCCGGGAGCCATACCGATGGGCTCCGGAACAGCCCATTATACGGGCGATATGGATGGCAAAACATACCTGGGACCTATGTGGCGCACCCGCGTAGCCGGAAATACGCCGCCGTTGTATATCCCCGATTCCCAACGGACAGAGCCCATGCTGCAAGAGTACGAACGCGATCATTCCGCGATGATGGTCCGCGATATACTGGAAACGGTCAACGCGTTGCCCACAATCTATATGGACCAACCAGACGCCGATGTGGATGTCGTGATCTACGAGACTGCCGATGATATTCGGGCAATCCTGGTGCATAAAGGCGAAGGACAGCATTGGGGCGGTTCGGTAAGGGCCGCCGGCGAACTGGGCGAAGCGGTGGAAGTATTGGCCGATTTTGAGGCCCGTCCCGTCGAGGCTTCACGCGAAAACGGTGGCGAATGGAAGCTTAATCTGCCCGTGTTTA
>PWNM01000364.1 GCA_003557825.1 Candidatus Hydrogenedentota bacterium
GAGGGTCGGGCCATTCCTGCGGCGGTTTATCTCTTTCCCAATGCCTTCCACTTAACGGAATCCCAGCGAATTCAGCTTCACAATGTCCTACGTCGTAACGAGGCTACGGCCATATGGATGTATGCCCCGGGGTATTTCTCCGAACACGGAGCCGATGCGGAAAACATCGCTCGAACCACCGGATTCCGGGTCGAAAGGTTTGAAGAGCCCGCCCTGGGAGGGTCTGTCGGGGTACTACCGGCCCATTTGATCCGCGAGGGAGACCCCATGGGAGATTCCATCGAATGGGGGCCATTGTTTTATGTGGATGTCTCAAACGATCCGGCAGCGACCGTGCTGGCGGATTTCCGCGCGAGCGAACAATCAAGCATGGTCATCCGATTTTTCGATGACTGGGGTTCGGTTTACCTGGCCGACCCCGTCATCACTCCAAACCTGTTGCGTCAGATCCTCATGATCGTGGAAGAGCATATTTATGTGACCAGTCCTGCTGACAATGTGCCGGATGTGACCCACTTTGGACCCAACCTCATCGCGATTCATGGCCGAAGCGAACAAGAACGCGAACGAGTGCTGAATCTCGAAGGCCTCTATGACATTCAGGACCTGCTCGACGAAGAGATTGGGTGGCCGCAACGACAGACATTGAATTTTCCATTACGCTTTGGCGAAACCCGGTTGTTTGCCCTGACCCCTCGGGACTTCGACAACGACCTCGATGAAGATTGACAGGCCAGACGAACAGGAGTATACTGATCGCATCAGCTTGGGATGACAACAAAAAGGGAGGAGGTTAAACACCAAAACCAATCTGCGACGTGTGGATTAAGGGAAGTACGGTGAAAATCCGTCACAGACGCGCTGCTGTAACCGGCGACGAAACCTGTAGATTTGGCCACTGTCCATTATGGATGGGAAGGCACAGGAAGTAGAGCGACCCGGAAGTCAGAAGACCTACCACACGCACCTGCAATATGCAGCAACTTCGCGGGAAAAGTTGACGCAGGACCGAGTCATCACCGACCCTTCCTGCCTTCTTTCCCTCACAACATGTGAACAACGCTTAACACCGGAAGTGTATCTGGGATACGTGTGCCCGAGAGGGTAAAAGAAAGGCGAATCAATGAAATCTAATTTAGTGAAACTAACCGTTGCTGGGATGCTGATACTTGCGTCTATTGGCGCCCAGGCATCTGAGTACGTAGCCTTTACGACCTTCCCCGAGCCCGCCGAGGGGACATTTGGGGTTGTAGCAGCCGCCTTACCGGATGGTCGCATGGTGGCGTGGAATGGCGATGGCGTCTATCTGCAATGGCGAATGGGCATCGACGATTTTCGCCGGATTGCTTCAGGCTATGCCGGCGACCCGGGATTTATGGCAGTTGCGCCGGACGGTCATACCTTGGCCTTGGGGGCAGGGTTCAATGGAGACCTGTATCTGCTGAATGTCCAATCCCCCGGCGCGGCAACGCCTGTAATCAACACCATAAGCAATTTTAGCGGGGTCTTCGCCGATGAGACCACGCTTTTCATCGACCGGGGGATTTTTGATTTCGACACGTTCACCAGTACGGTTGAGTTGTTACTGGTAGATTTGGGCCAGAATCCCCCCGAATACCGAGTGGTGATGCAAGGCGATCGCAGCGCATCGGCGGGCATCGCGCTCGATCCCTCCAAGCAATACCTTTATGCGACGGATGGCTTCGGTGATACCGAAGGCGATACGCGCCGCTTTGCCGTAGAGGATCTACGTGAGGCCTATGATAGCGAAACCCCCATTGAATGGAACAATGGCGAATTACTGGGAACTTTTAGCGGCGCTGGGCCGTCAGCAACCACCGTCTCGGGCAATCTCGTGATGGGTGGCTTCGGCAGCATCACGGTGGTCGATCCTGAGACAGGGGCCATCATTCAAAGCCTGGACCCAGTTGGTACCGGCATGGAGTTCTACCATGCGGTTTACAACCCCGTTTCAGGCGACATTCTTGGTATCCGGTCCACCTTTGGTGAACCCGTTAGCCTGTATGCGCCTGAGGAGTCCATATGGATGCTGCCGGTGGCATCGGCCCCAGTCCTGTTCCTACTCATTATCAGCATGCTTGCCGTGGCTGCAACCCGTATGCGGCGGGCATAACCGAAAAAATCCGTCCGGCAGGGCGCAGGCGTCCTGCCGGACCATCGGAGATCCTTCTCATGGGCGCAAAAACTGTGACATATATCTTGACTGCAACGCTTATCGTTCTTGGCGAATGGGCGACTGCAGACAATCCTTGGGCTGACGAGGTAATCGACTACAGTCCCATTGACCCGCGCCCAGGATTCGATGATCCAACCATGGCCCTCGGGCCGCCCCAAGGCTGGGGGCCGACGGTACCCAACAACGATCGCGTGGTCAGCTTGGGACGAGCAGGCGGAAGCATTACCCTGAAGTTCAACACGCCTGTTCGAGACGACCCCGAGAATCCCATGGGACTCGATTTCATCGTGTATAGCAATGCCTTCTGGGTGGCGGGCAATCCACAGCGAAAATTCCAGGAACCAGGTATCGTCGAGATCAGCCCGGATGGTGAGACTTGGTATCTCATACCGGGCAGTCGAGGCTTCGACTACAATCCGTTTCCACGGATCGAAGAGCCTGCCGGTCAATTTAACGATCGAGAGGGCGATTCGCCATATTATCTGGCCGGCAATATTCGGAACCCAAACAGCATGGACGGCGATCCCGAGACGGACGATATCGAGTACAACTGGGGCTATGTGGACATGAGCCCTACAATGATGCCCTATCTTGACAACTATTTGAGGCCTGACAATCCATTTGAAGTAGGTATGACACCTCGTAGCGGCGGGGGTGATGCATTCGATATCGCCTGGGCGGTAGACGCTGATGGGAATCCTGCCAACCTTGCCGAGTTTAATTATATCCGTATTACGGCTTTGGTGGATCGCCATATGCAAGCCTTGGGCTGGGCGACCACCGAGGTCATGGCCGTGGCCGATGTGGCACGTGACATTGACACAAGCGGCGATGGAATCCTGGACGACTACGAAATCCGCGTGGCGGGGACGGACCCGTTAAGGCGTGAAAATACCGTTCTCCCATTGGAAATCCCGGCCATTGAAGGCGGCAGTCCGCCGGGGACATTGCTGGGAACAGCCGAAGACGAACGAGGAACCCGTTTGCGCCTGTATGCGGGCGAACAACGGACGGCCGCCGATCGCCGGTTCAACTGCATCGTTGATATTTTGGCTCCCGAAGCTCCTGCGGGCGATTTGCCGGGAGATCTCCTCTTGAGCGAAACCGTTCGCGAAATCCAGGCCAGCGAGCCGGATTTCATCGTCGCGGGTATCGAAGCCGCGGAAATCACCTTGAACTATACCAGCACGGAAATCGCCGGTCTCGATGAAGCTGCGCTTGAGCCATTCCGCTACGATGGCAATGGCGGCTATACCCAAGTAGGGATCAGCAACGTTCAACGCAATGCCCCGGCCAATCGGGTCACCTTCCGAACACGCTATCCGGGGGTATTCGTTCTGGCATCGGGCCCCGGCACGGGCGACGCCGATGCCGATGGGCCACGGGGCACGATCATCCTAAGCGCGGACCCAACCAGCGAAAGCCTGGTGGGCTCTGAACACGCCGTATCCGTAGTTAGTGGGGTGATCCTCGACCAAGATGATGACCCCGTTGCGGACGGAACGCTCATCACAGTGGCGACCACGCGCGGGACCATCGACGCGGCTGACGCGGATCCCAACCGCGCCGGTATTCAAGTCCCTACCACGGACGGGACCGTCGCGTTTACCCTCTCCGCACCCACACAGGCGGGCAGCGCCTTGATCACGGCTACATCGGTTGAGGGTAGCGCCTACGGCGAACTGGACTATACATTCCTTCCCGTTCCGCCCGTGGCGCCCATTGAATGGAATCTGGGAGCTCCTGAGGGAAGCGAGCCATATACGATCAGGCTAACTTCGACCATCCTTCGCGATGCCTATGGGAATATTGTCCGTGACGGTACGCTCATCACCGTCGTCGTGCATGCGGCAACCATTGCCTCGGGCGATGCGGATATTCAGGCCCCTGGACATCAAGTCCAAGTGAACGGCGGTCGGGCAGAGTTGTTCATCGAAGTAGACACGCTAGATGCGCCGATCGCTATCGACACTTACGCCGACGCGGAGCAGACCATTTCCCTTGGTTCAGACGCTTACACGCCCGAAGAACCGGCGGCGCTGCCATTATCGGGAGTATGCTGGACGGTTCCGGCGCTGATCGGTGCGTTCCTGTTGGTTCTTCGTCGGCGGAAAATTCAAGAGGTTTTATGGTAAACACCCGTGGATTCACACTCATTGAACTGCTCGTGGTCATCGGGATCATCGCCATCCTGGCGGCCCTGCTTCTGCCGGCGCTCAGCCGCGCACGCATGCAGGCCCTCTCGATGCAATGCGTCAGCAACCTGCGTCAGTTGTATCTAGCGAACACCATGTACGCCCACGAGAACCATGGCCGTTACGTGCCTGCCGCGCCGGACATGGACGTGGGCTTCGGCGGGCGTATCCGTTGGCATGGCGCTAGGGAAACCCCTTTTGCAGAGACCGACTATGACCCCATGAAAGGGCCCCTGGCTGAATACCTTCCCGACGGTCGGGTCAAGGAATGCCCAGTTTTTCATGAGTACCGAAAACGGGGCGATGTGGCCAATGCCTTTGAATCGGGCGCAGGCGGTTACGGATACAACAGCGAGTATATAGGGGGTTCCTATCATATGCGGCAATACCCCGATTCGTTGCGGAGTACCGCGCTCGACTCGCGTATGGCCCAGCCCAGCCGGACGATCATGTTTGCCGATGCTGCCATGCCCCAAGGCGACCACATCACGGAGTACGGCCTGATTTCGCCCCCCTTTGGCGTAACGCCACAGAACCCCACAGGCGACCCGAATCATCCTGAATGGCCAGCATGGCAGTCTACCCCGAGTATGCATTTTCGGCACAACGGACGGGTAAATGTCGTGTGGTCCGACGGTAGCGTAACCAGTGAGCCATGGGGCTGGTCCCACACAAAACTGAATATCTTTGACGGCGATAATCATCGATGGGGCGTAGGCTGGTTTGGCCCCCGTGACAACCGGCTTTTTTACCCCGGCCCGAAGGTAGAAGCGGCCCATGCACTAGAATGAGCAGCTGAGGAAACCCTTCCACGAGACCGGCCTGATATTATGCACGCGCCACAGGCCGGTCTCTTTTTTGCTGGGATGTTGCCATTTCGTGGTGAAATGGGCCACACTATTTCCCAGTTCGAACTACTGCGGTTCCAACAAAGTCGAAAAAGAGGGAGAGTCAGGATATGAGCCAAGGGATTACGCGGCGTGGTTTTCTCAAGCGGGGTATGGAAATGGGCGCAGCTGGTATGACGGCGCCCTATGTACTGCGTTCGGGAGTTCTCGCCCACAATGGCAATCCAGGAGCAAACGATCGCATTGTCATCGGTCACATCGGCGTTGGAGCAATGGGTGCGGGTATGACCCGGATATTCACGGGTTTCGATGATGTCGAAATCGCGGCCGTGGCCGATGTGGATCTGGCAAATGCCAATCAGGTGGGCAACGATCTCGGCGTAGACATCTATCAGGATTACCGCGAACTGCTCGATCGCGACGATATTGATGCTGTCGTGATCGCCACGCCCGAACACTGGCATGGGTTGATTGCCATCCATGCGGCCCAAGCCGGTAAGGACATCTACTGTGAAAAACCCATCTCGCTCACCATTGGCGAAGGACGCAAGATGGTCGAGGCGGTGCGGAAATACGGCCGGGTCTTTCAAACCGGGAGTCAGGACCGCTCGAATCCACAGAACTACAGAGCGTGCATGCTCATTCGCAACGGGCTTTTGGGCAAGATCGAACGGGTCATAGCACACAACCATGCGTCTCCGGCACTGAATGGGTTGCCTGGCCATCCCGTTCCCGACGATTTGGACTGGGACATGTGGTGCGGGCCTGTGCAGCCTCATCCGTACCATCCGCATTTCCGCACCGTGCGTGGATGGGTAGCCTACCGTGATTTCGCCGGGCACAGCATGACTTCGAATGGGACCCATGGCATGGATCAGATCCAATGGGCCCTCGGTATGGACGGCAGCGGCCCCGTCGAGATATGGACCGAAGGGGAACCGTTTCAACCGCCCCTCATCCGGGGCGACGGACGCGATGTACCGGGCAACCATTTCGAGCCCAAGGTCTATATGCGTTATGCCAACGACATCATCATGGAACTGGGCGATGCGCCGCTTTGGGGCGGCCATTTCTTCGGTGAAAACGGTTCCATCCTCATCGACCGGGGCCAATTCACAGCCGATCCGCCGGAGTTGGCCGATGTAGAGCTCGAAGACCTCGAGGTGCAGCTTTACAAGAGCGATCACCACTGGCGCAACTGGGTGGATTGCATCAAGACGCGCGAGGACCCGATTGCAGCAGTGGAAATGGGACACGGCACGGCCACGGTATGTCATCTCGCCAATATCGCCCGCTGGGTGAGCCAGATAACGGGCGAGACGGGCGAGCGTCTGAAGTGGGATCCGGAAACAGAGCGGTTTGCCAACAGCACATGGGGCAATCATTTTCTTGATCGTCCCCGTCGGGCTCCCTATGATTATCCGGATCCGATTTAGCCGATTCACCAAACCTCAGGAAAACTATCAAGGAGGAACACGGCATGAGCAAGGTATCACGGAGGCAGTTTATCGCAACCGGCGCAGCGGCGGCAGGAGCCGCGATGCTAACCACGCCTCGTTGGGCCTATGCGTCAAAGGAGGCTTCCATGGAACAATACGGAGGATTCCGCGTCGGAATCCAAAGCAATGTACTCAGCGGTTATAGCCCGGAGCTGGAACCCATGCTCGACAACATCGCCGAGTTGGGCCTACATTGGGTTGAGTTCGCCAATTGGCACTACGAAGTAACCGATGACCCGGACCGTATAGCGGAAGTACAAGGCCTGCTTGAGGCGCGCAACATCCAGATGGATGCCTATTTCCTGGGCGAGATCGATTCCAACGGCGATGAGCTGCGTCGAACGTTTGAATTTGCCCGGCAGAATGGCGTCTCGGTACTCGTTGGACAACCCAACGAGGAAACCTTCCCGATTCTTCACGAATTGGTGCAGGAATTCGATATCAAAGTGGGGATTCATAATTATGGACCAAATCACCGCTTTGATCTTGTCGAGGATCTGATTAAGGCAGCAGCCCCTTGGGATTGGCGCATCGGGTATTGCTTTGACACGGGCCATACGATGCGCGCCGGCGAAGAGCCCGTGGACGCCGTACGGCGTCTTGGTAGCCGCTTATATGGTCTCCACCTACGCGAGCATGCGGTCGTGAGTCGCGATCCGCAACCTCCGGAGAGCATTGTTGGCGAGGGAGCCATGGATCTCGAGGCGCTATGTGTCGCCCTGAGGGATGTCGGTTTCTCCGGCCCTCTCTCGTTTGAAGTGTACTACAATCCGCAACAGCCCATGGAACCCATGCGTCAAAGCCTGGCCAATTTCGCAGAAGCCGCCCAGGCTACGGCGTAGGGCTTCCATTACAGCTGCTTTATCTTGCCCGGCCTATCCTTACGTGGATGGAGCCGGGCGTTTTTTGTCTTTCCACCGATTGCCGAGGGAAAGGCCATGGGCCACCAATGGGTCCTCGGTTAGGCCGTTTTGGGCCATTTTCTCGGCAATCCAGGCTTCGAGTTGGGTTTCAAGGCTTCGGACTGTCTCGGGGTCCTGTTCTGCAATGTTGATTAGCTCATTCGGATCGTTTCGCAGGTCGTACAACTCCCGCATGGGCGTCTTGTAGTAGTCTTCTTCACGGGCAAGAATGAACTTATGCGTCCGAGTCCGGATAGACCATTTCATCTGCCAGGTGCATTCCTGCGAAACAATAAACTCCCGATCATCGGGTTCGGTTTCCCGTCGTAGCGTTGGTCCCCAGTTGATCCCTTCCATTTCCTCCGGAACAGGAACACCACACAGGTCGAGGATGGTCGGAGCAATATCCACATTGCCTGCCAGAACATCGAGTCGTCGCGATTCCAGGGACGGATGGCGGATGATTAAGGGGACATGAAGGTTCCCATCGTATAGCCCATGGTGATCGAAAAAGATGCCATGACGATACATCATCTCGCCATGGTCGCCCATAAGCAATACCACCGTATCTTTGGATTTGCCCAGCCTATCGAGTGCTTTCAGAAGCTGGGCAATACCCTCGTCGCAATAACGGATCTCGCCGTCGTACAAGGCCACGATGTATTCGGGATCCGTCACCCGCTTGCCGAGTTTATTGAACCATGTATCACGCCAGGTCTCGCCGAGGGGATGGTCAGCAAGGGCATCCATCAGATGGTTGTCCGGTTGATCGGGGTTGTCTTTATAAAACAAGGTACGGTATGCCCTGGGTGGCAGATACGGCGTATGGGGATCCCAGTAATGGATGAACATGAAAAACTGCTCGTTTGCATGATGCTCAAGCCAGGGAATCGCCCGTTGGTTCAACGTCCGATTGTCACAGTTAATGCTCAGCGCCCGGCGGCTCGTGGGATCGATGTAGAATTCAAAGCCTCGGCCAAATCCATGGCGCCAATCGGCGAGGTTGTCTACCGCACAAGTCGTATAGCCGTGTTTTTGAAGAATGGCCGGCAACCAGGGCACACGACGTGGAACGGGTGAAGTCCCGCCATGAGCCACGATGCTATGCGTAATCGAATACTGACCCGAGTTTATCGTGGCGAAGGCAGGATGGGTTGGTATAGCCGTAGCGATGGCCGTATCGAACACGACGCTCTCCTTGGCCAACGCATCGATATTTGGCGAGGTATTGCGGTGGTATCCGTAACAGCCCAGATGGTCCGCACGCAGCGTATCTACTACAATCAGTACTACGTTCATAGCCGCCTCTTTTGTCGAAACCCTTGATAGCCCGAGAAGAACTACGGCGGCTGCGGCA
>PWNM01000625.1 GCA_003557825.1 Candidatus Hydrogenedentota bacterium
TGAGGGCATCGCCTTCATTGCACGTGACGTGACCGAATGGAAACGAGCCGAAGAGGAAGCGCGAGTTCGCCAGCAGCAGTTGGTCCAGGCCGAAAAGCTGTCTTCCCTTGGCGTCTTGGTAGGCGGTGTGGCCCACGAGCTCAACAACCCCAATTCGTATATCGCCATGAATGTCTACATGCTCAAAGACATCTGGAACAGCGTGTTGCCCATTCTGGACCAATACCATGCGGAGACCGGCGATTTCGTAATGGCAGGGTTGCCTTATTCAAAGATGCGCGAGCGCGTACCCGAACTGTTCGAGGCTATGGAGGAGGGGTCGGATCGCATCAAGTACATCGTCCGGGAGCTTCGCGAGTTTGCTCGGCAAACACCCGACGATCTGATCGAGACCGTAAACCTCAATCAGGTGGTCGAATCGGCCATGACTCTGCTTTCATCCATGCTGAAAAAGGCTACCCGCCATATCGAGGTCGAATTTGGAAATGATCTTCCCTCGCTTCAGGGCAATTATCGCCGCATCGAACAGGTCATTATCAACCTGTTGCAGAATGCCTGCCAGGCCTTGGCCGACCGCGATCGGCGCGTTCGGGTAACCACCTTCGCCGAGCCCAAACAGCATCAGGTCGTTCTGACCGTCGCCGACGAGGGGGGCGGAATCAAGCCCTCCGATCTACCGCGCGTGATGGACCCCTTCTTTACAACGAAGCGCGACGCAGGCCATTCCGGACTGGGTCTATCCGTCTGCGCAACCATCATTCAAGACCATCAGGGACAGTTAACATTCGAGTCAACACTCGGCAAAGGCACGAAAGCCACCTTGCGCCTTCCGGTACCACGGGACCGACGTTAGAGCATGTGGGGATAGGGGACAAATGAAGCACGGCGACTCCTCGTCAAAAGTACTGTTGGTGGATGACGAAATCCATGCCCTCCGCAGCATGGAACTGGTACTCAATGCGGCGGGGATCGATCAGATCATCCTGTGCAAGGATAGTCGCGAGGTTGAAACCATCCTCGAAGAGGAGACCATTAGCGTCATGGTACTGGATCTTTGGATGCCTCACCGTTCGGGCGAGGATATCCTGGGCGCGATCCAGGCCGACCATCCCGATATCCCGGTGATTGTCAGCACAGGCGCCAATGATATCGAGACCGCTGTACGCTGCATGCGCGCCGGAGCCTACGATTACATGGTCAAACCGGTGGATCACAACCGCCTGGTAACTTCGGTTCGCCGGGCTCTCGAGATGCGCGAACTCCGCCGCGACTACGACATGCTAACGCAGCGCCTCCTGAGCAACACCCTCGAACATCCCGAGGCATTCGAACCTATCGTGACCGACGATCCCGCCATGCACAAGGTTTTTCAATATGTCGAGACCATCGCCGGAACGGCAAAACCGGTCTTGGTGACCGGTGAAACAGGCACGGGGAAGGAACTCATCGCGCGGTCGATTGCCCAGTTGAGCGGCCGTAAGGGCGAATTCGTCGCGGTGAATGTCGCCGGCGTGGACGACGCTGTTTTCTCAGACACCCTGTTCGGTCACGTTCGCGGGGCCTACACCAGCGCCGATGCCAACCGCGCAGGATTCATCGAGAAGGCCGCTGGAGGCACGCTTTTTCTCGACGAAATCGGTGACCTCAGTCTGGCATCCCAGGTAAAACTGCTCCGTCTCCTTGAGACACGCGAGTATTATCCCCTCGGTTCCGATATGGCCCGCCAGACCGATGCCCGCATCATCGTCGCGACGAACCAGGACCTCGATGCATTACAGCGGGCCGGCGGGTTCCGCGCCGATCTCTACTATCGGCTAAAGACCCACCATGTCCATCTGCCACCGCTTCGAGATCGAAAGGACGATATCCCCTTATTGGTCGATCATTTCCTCGAAAAAACGGCCGCCGCACTGGAGAAAAAGCGCCCTACGCCGCCCGCAGAGCTGTATGTTTTGCTGAACACCTACCACTTTCCGGGCAATGTTCGGGAACTCGAAGGCATGGTCTTCGATGCCGTCAGCCACCACCACTCGCACAAGCTATCGTTGCGTATGTTCCGCGATCACGTCGGCCAGGATCCCGCTGAAACCGAGGACGATAATGAAAGCGTGGAATCCGACGGTGACATGCCTAAAATCATGTTTACCGAACGCTTGCCCACGGTGCAGGAAGCGACGGACCTGCTCATTCAGGAGGCCATGCGCCGGACCGGCGGCAATCAAAGCCTCGCCGCCCAACTCCTGGGTATGGCCCGACCGACCCTCAACAAACGCCTCCGTCAACTTGGGAGTTAGCCCGCCCAAGGTTTGGCAATCACTGAAAAGGTGTGGTACAAACTCAACACGGAGCACATCACGCAGGAGGGATACCATCCGGTGCAGGAATGGATCAAGGACCGTATAATCGAGGCGGGGCAACTCGCTATCGCACACCGACAAGATGGGTTGCGCATTTCGACGAAAACCGATGGTACCCCAGTCACATCGGCCGATCTGGCGGTTGATACGTTCTTATACGACGCAATTCGAACGGAATGCCCCGATGACGGGATTTTGACCGAGGAACGGCCCGATCCTTCCAACAGGTTAGACAAACGCCGGGTGTGGATTGTCGATCCCATTGACGGAACCAGCTCCTATTTGGCGGGAACCGACCTATGGGGCATATTGCTGGCCTGCTGCGAAGACGGCGTTCCGGCCCTGGCAGCCGCCCATTTCCCCGAACTCGGGCTTACCCTTCTCGCGGAAGCCGGCGGAAGCTGCGATCTCAACGGACGAACGGTCCGCGTCTCGCAAACACCTATCGAACGCAGCCGCGTGACCTGCTTGGGCAACGGGTTCAAGGACATCTGGCCCCGGCAACACCCCGGACGGTTTCCCGCTCTTGAATTGGTCCGATTGGCCGCCGGCGAATTTGAGGGCGTCGTCATCCGAGCCGGCAATAACTGCGGCGAACACGACTATGCCTGGGCAGGCTGCGCCATTGAAGCCGCCGGAGGGGTGATCACCGACGAAACCGGCGCGTCTCTGCGCTTTAATCGTCCCAACCGCGCCATGCCGCCCTTCATCGTCGCCAGCAACGGGCGCATCCACGAAGCCTTGCTCCAGGCCCTGGCTGCAGCCCTGCCTCGCAGTACGACATCCTCTCCCTGATATGGCATACTGTTCGGCATTGCGTTGACGCCCCGGGAGACCTTCAATTTATGCGACCTGTACTTGTTGAGCTGTACGGATACCAGTTTCATGCCTATGTGACCATGCTGTCCATCGCGTTCGTTGCCGCAACCCTGTTGGGGGTGCGCGAAAGCGATAAACAGGGTCTGAACATCCCACCGGAAACCGGCCTCTGGATCTTTATCGCTGCGTTGGTTGGCGCAAAGGCCTTTTGGATTGTCCAGTACGACTCCCCCTGGCGGATTTGGCGGTCTGTGTTTATATGGGAAGGAGGCCTGGTATTTTATGGCGGACTTATCGGGGGCCTGCTTGCCGCATATGCATATGTCCGGCTATACCGCATCCCCACGCTTCAGGCGGCCGATGTATGCGCTCCCTACCTCATTCTCGGTCAGGGCATCACCCGCATCGGATGCTTTCTAAACGGTTGCTGCTACGGCAGGCCCACCATTCTACCCGTCGGCATCCAGTTTCCGCCCGGCAGCCACGTGCATCACCGACAGCTCGTAACCGGTCTGCTCGAACAAGGCGCCCAGAACACGCTCCCCGTGCATCCGACCCAGCTTTATATGGTGCTTGGTTTGTTCGGTACCTTCGTAGCGCTGAAAATCATCCTTGCCCGTAAGCGATTCCACGGCCAGGTAGCGGCGGGATACTTGCTCTTCTATGGCGCCCTACGGTTTGTCGTCGAGGGCCTCCGGGGCGACAGCGCACGCTCGATAGCCACCTTGACCGTATCCCAGGCCATCAGTCTCGGGCTCATGACAGTGGGCGCGGCCATTTTTGTTATCGCATGGCGGAAAGGCTGGTTTCAGCGGCCCATTATCACGCCAAACAAGCCTTCATCTTCGTCAAAATAAGCTACCCCATTAACACACGCCCCGCAGTCAGACGAGACTGCGGGGCGTGAGGCCAAACGAAAGGATTGGGGTGTTACTTCCGCCGGATGATGTACGCGGCGCCTCCCACAAGCGCAAGGCCGAGGAGCCCAAGGCCCAACGGACCGCCTACCGGAAGGCCTTCGATGGGATCTGGAGGCGGGGGAGTGGGATCTTCGCCGTTCTCATCGAAATCTAAGGCCGAGTTCAGATACCCCGAGCGGTCGCCGGTTGCCAGGTAATGATCAAGATTGGTGGTACCGTCGCCATTCGCGTCGCCCGTCTGGGAGACAATCCCGGATAGCATGACGAACTGGGAGAGGGCCGCCTCCCAAATCGCATCGGCCTGCTCTTCCCCAACGGCGTCGTCATAGACCAGGTTATAGACGCCATCGCGGGAGGAGTTAAAAAACACCGTGCGCAACAACGCATTGGCTTCGCCTTCACCGAAGCTATTCCACATCATCCAAGCCGCGCCCACGTTGATCACCGCATCGATCAAATCCTGCCCATAAACATCAATAACTGCAGGCAGGTTTAGATCAGCCTCGAGGATCGCATGGTTTGCCATGAAGGCGTCGTAGACCTGCTGATGTATCGGCAGGCTGGGATCGGCCAGTATGGCGGCAATCAGAGCCAGCTCATCGCCGTTCGGAATGCCGTCCTGGTTGCGGTCCTGATCCGGGGCGAGCGTGCTGTCAATATTCGCCAGAAGCGTCAACGCCGCATCAAAGTCGATGATCAACGGCTCGGGCTCGGGGTCATCAAACGCAAGCGCCATTGCCAAATACTCTGCCCGATCGCTGGCTGCTTGGTAATGGTCCAGGTTCGTCGTCCCATCCCCATTCGCGTCACCTGTCTGCGCGATGATATCCGACAACACGATGAATTCACCCAAAGCATCCGTCCAAACGTCCACCGCATCGGCTCCCGGTACGCCTGCAAAGATCATATCGTAGGCCCCATCCGAGCCGTTGTAGTAGAAGGTCTGAAACCGCGCATTGGCTTCACCTTCGCCGATATTACCCCACATCATCCATCCGCCGCCCACAATGGACAACGCATCGACTACGGCCTGCGCTTCTGCATCCGACAGACTGAAGCCCGCTTGCAGAATGCCCTCATCTACCGCCACCTGAAGGTCCGATGCGATGCGATCCCGGTTCGTTACAAAGGCCTCGCGTACCGCCTCGTGAATGGGCAAGCTCTCATCGGCCAGAATTGCCGAAACAAGCGCCAGCTCGTCTCCATTGGGAATCCCATCGTTATTGCGGTCCTGATTCGGTCCTACGCTGCTTGAAAACGGCGTCAATACAGTTAAGTAGGGATCGAAATCCACCGTGATTGCCTGCCCAACGGCCAGCGGCGAAGCACACAGCGCAACCGCTACCATAGCCGCCAAACTCCACACCCTGATTCTTGTCCTTCTCATTGCTGTTCCTCCTGGAAAAGTTAGCCTCGATCCAAACCGACTTCTTCTGCTCTCCCCGAAAAGCAAAACAACCACACCAAATGGACTACTTACAAAATTAATCATATACCAAATTGGCGCATTACGCAACCCCTGTATACCATCTGGTCTTTACCTGGAATACGTTGAATAAGAGGCCAATATTCCCCAAGGAATCGCTGGAGGCCGGTACCACGCAATGCCAAGCATAGAACATGCGCCGCCCCAAAAATGGCGGGTTCGAAAGGATGTTTTCCATTCCATGGCATTCAGGCAGGACGCTGACAAAGGGGACACCTTACAGGGTATTTGGTGGGCGTACGGTGGGATAATGACAACGAAGCCGCATCATCCGTACTGGACGGCGCGGCTTCGTTTCGTCTTTACATAGAAGCGTTACATCAACAATCGACCGTGCTATGCTCTAGCCGTTGAGGACGACATGAATGTGCTCCGTGTCTCCCAGCTCTTCGACCCAAAGCCACCATGCCTCCGCTCCCCGCCATACGCCGGACTGAACAGGACGGGTAGTTGCGCCTTCGGGCAGGCCGTTTGCTATGGCATCTACGGCTTCCTGCTCGGACGCAAAGGGTCCAAGACGAATTTCCAGCCCCGGGAGGGCATGGTCGCTCGACAGGGTAAAGTGCTCGCCTAGTTGATAGTCATAGGAGACATGGGCCACTTCCATACCTCCCTGGCCATCGGCGACGACGGTCTGGAGCTGCTCGATTTTCATGCCTGTCATGGGATCCAGAACGCGGGGAATCAAGCGAATACGTTCGGGACGCGTATCGTCAACACCCGCCGCAAAAAGCATGGCCTGCATGGGCGGACCCGCATTCGCCCCGTTGGTCAGATCGCCGATGCGATGCCACGCGCCATCCGGCAACACATTGACGCCCTCGGGGAACAACCACTGGAACCGACGCCAGTCGATGTCGCGCTCAGGATCATGATAGTCCATGTTTTTGTCCCAAGCGAAACGCGCCAGATCCTTGATGGCATTGGCAGCCACGTCCATTTCGTCAAAGGCCAGACTGGAATGCAACAACCAACCTTGGCCATAGCCCAAGCCGATGACGGCCCTCCCCATGTTCGGTCGGTTAATCCGGTCATCGAGGGTACGGCGCGTAATGGCCAGCAGCTCCGGATCCCAATCGTTGTGGTCGTATCCTTCGAGATAGGTCGACAAAAAAGCCTGTACAAGGGCTTCGTTGTGCGAAGGGAACACCGAATGGTCGGCGAACTTCCACCGCTCTGCGCCAGGCTCGCCCACGGCCATCTCGTCGAGCATGGCCGTGCGGATGCGATCGGCATAAGAGCGCCACTTGGCCGCCTTTTCCGTTTCGCCCGCAGCATCGGCCATCTGGGCGCTTACCAAGAGCGCCACGGCGCAGGTCCATGTGGGATAGGTCTGGAAGTATACGTCGAACTCCTGGTAATACTGCCGAATAACGTCCATATCCGTCTCGGTTGCCCAGTTTTCAGGATTCTGGGGGGAGCCGGGAGGACCGCCGCCCCATGACGTAGATTCGCCTTCGCTGAAGATGACGTCCCGCCCCGTATAGTCCATCAACCAACAGATGAAATCGGCTGCGTCTCGCTGACTATCCCAACGGGACAGCCCATAGAGATGCTCGCGGGGTTTGGTGAGCCATTCATCCGTTGGCGCGCCCGCCAGTCGCCAGGCCCACCACCGACCAATGGTAGTCGAGCCGTGGCCATCGAGTTCCTGCGTACCCTGCAGTTCGTTCATTTCCCAAGGAGGTGAGAGTGGGTGCTCCAGCATAAACGACCAGCATCCGGGAGCATCCTCCGGCCACCGCTCGGCTTCAAGCCCCTCGTTGGGTCGGCCCTTCGTCGGGTCGTTGTTTGGTCGGAAAAACGTAAGCCAGTCGTCAATGTAATCCACCCAGTTTTCCAGCCGTTTTGGATTGGGAAGCACCCGCAGCGCATGGGTCACAAAGTGGTCGGCGCACCGGGCATAGGAGTTGTTGTGATAGACGCCCACGGGCGCCCAGCTCCCCATCCCGTTGTAGCCGCCGTACCAGGGCGATTCGTACTCGGACTCGTGAAAGATGCCCGTGTCCTCTTCAAAACGCAAATGGAAGCTGTAGGAGTTGGCAACCCAATAGTTGTTCAGCATGCCTGCCAGATCGAAATCCAGGGCCTCCTCAGGAGCGTGAAACGTTAAGCGGGCCGCCTCGAACCCCTCGGGGAAATCCACGGGCTCGACCGTCCGCGGAAGATCGGCGTCCGTCGTGTGGAGCACTCCCGAAAGGGCCTCAACCCGCGTAGCGAAATCGGGCAGCTCGGCCAATGAAAAGGCCGGAGCAATGTCTTCCGCATCCACCGTGACCGGGCCTAACGGCGCAATGGTATCCCCGTAGTCCGACGCTCCCACGAGCGTAACGCCGCTGATGAGCGGCGCGCCCCGTTTCTCTTCGTTGTTCAACACCACAAGCCGATCGATCTTTTTGGGCTGGGGCGTCACGGCCAAAAGGTAATGATGATACTGGCTATCCGAGTCGGCTGGACCTTCCTGTTCACGAACAAAAAGCGCTTCATCAAGTACTTCGGCAAACTCCGGCCGTGAAAGGAAGGGCTCCTTGACGACCTGCGGACTCAGATGACCGGGACCCATGGCCCAGATGCTGACAAACCAGGCCGTCGTCCCCATGACAAGGGGCAGTTCATCCACATCACCATCGGCATAGTGGACCTCGACCATGCCGATGGGCACGCCGGGGTGAACCTGGTCGGGCCGTTCGTCCCATGTCTCGGGATGTTCGCCCCAATGGGCCAACGCTACGTCCCAGTGGTAGTTGATCAGGCCCGTCAGCAACAACGTCTCGGCTTGCGCTCTGATAGCAATGGCATCGTCTGCGCCGAGTCGATGCCGCCGGGCAATCTCAAACGGTACCGAGCGGCTATACACCCTGTCCCCATCGGGAACCTTCACCAGGGCCATATCGTCGCGTTCCACAGGACTCTTCATCGTCGTATTCTCCTGTTGGTTGTCTGAATAGGCGGGTCCGGTAAGATGCGTCATTAACATCAAAACCACCCCACACCAGGTCCATCTACCCATCGGTGTCGAAGGAATTGCGCATATCATAGAATAGATCCTCATCGATTGGACAGGGAACGGAGTAGCTCCCTGTCGGTGGTTCCACACACAAGCAAAGTGTACACTCTCTCCACTGCCCGTTCAAAATGTCCCGCTTGCCGGGTTTCCTTTCCAACACGCAGCCACCCAAGCGCCTGCCTCTTCGGGTCTGAAGTTGCCCTGTATGACAGTTCCGGATACTATGGAACCAAAGGAGAAGATACGCCATGACCAACGACACCTCTCAATCGGCCTTGCGCCGAATCGCCATTGTCGGCGTTGGAGCA
>PWNM01000335.1 GCA_003557825.1 Candidatus Hydrogenedentota bacterium
CGTGATGACCAGCAACCCCATGAGTACAAGGCAAATCAGTCGTTTTTTCATCATAACACTTACTGGTATGTCCCTTCGCATTCGAAACGCGTAATGTTCTCAATGTTCTCAAAGTTGCTGAATCGAACACTGAAAGCGCGCCTCTGTCCTGGGTTGAGTCGACCGATGTTTTCTGTTGTTGCGTCAAAAACCATACCGCCAAATCCATATAAGGTTACATGAACCTGAACGCCATTCAACGTCGTATCGCCGCGATTCAGGGCCTGACCCGTCACCACATAATGGGTGGGCTCGCGTGTGTACCGGTCGCGGCCGGCTCTATAGGAGGCCGTGTTCACAATCACGAGCGGTTCCTCTGCGATCGCGCGGCGCTGGAGTTCCCTTGGACTCAGTACGGTATATTCATCTTCAGCATGGATCTCTATTCGACTCCGAATAGTTTCATGCTGGGCGTATTCCGGATGTTCCTGGGCAAGCTGAAAATACATCCTTCCCGCCTGCTCGTAGTCTCCCCGAGCCCAGTACAGGTTTGCTTTTTGGAGTTGTTTTTCCGTATCCCCCGGGTCAGCCTCGAGGGCCTCCTGGATCTCGCGCAGCTGCGCGTCGATATTCTGGGCAGTGAGGAACCGGCTTTCGTACTCTTCCGTTAACTTGGCCACGAGTTGCTCCGCGCTCTCCGCCCGTGGACCATCGGGAGCGAGCCGCAGGTATTCCTCTAGTTGCTCGATGGCCTCCCGGAAGTTGCGAACCTGATGATTAGTCACGCCAAGCAGATACCGCGCCTCCAATGCCGCCGCTGAGTCGGGGTATTTCGAAATCACGTGAAGCAATCGCGGGATAACAACGCTATAGTTTCCTGCATTGATCATCCGTCTGGCTTCTTCGACTTCCTTCTGACCGGCCCGTTGATCGGCCGCCCGATTGCCCGACGACGGCATGTCCGCCCTCGGGGATGTCGAACGCGGCGTGACGCATCCGGCCGCCATTATGACAATACAAACGCTTACGCCAACCCAATAAACGAGGGCTGTCGCGCGGGAGTAAAACGATTTCATGTGATAATCACCCTTTTCCAAGTGGTTGTCTTACCTTTCTTGGTCGTTCATAACCTCGATGACCAACTCTGTGATGTCTTCTGCGAGGATTGGGGGGTCAAGACTTCCGAGGTACCCCCGTGCCGCGATCAAATCGAATGTGCTTTCCCGCCCCACTTTGGCGATGGTATGCAATGCCCGATCGCTTGCCTGGCTCATCAGAATCCAGTACTGACCCGTGCCTCGCTGTATCCGTTTCTGCGAAATTTCCTGATACTCCGGGGTCGCTCGTATAATGGTATGATAATATACTTCGCCAGGTTTCTCAAAATCGTTCGGATTTCCCCAGTACAATTTCTGGTTATTTAACTGTTCTTCGGGAATAGATAATGCTGTTGCCCCTACTATGCTCAAGCCCGCAAGAGCAACTATTCCTGTTAAAATCTTGTGCATGGCCCCATCATCCTTGTCTGCCGGGCAACACCGCCGTACTATTGAATTTACCATGTATGCTGCCCCTTGGCATTCACTTCCGCATATATGTACCGCTAACAAAGATGAACGATGAATCCGCTTTTCACTGCTTTCCCGTCACCAATACTATAAAACGTTCGCTATCGTGTCCTTGATGGACCTATTGCTATAATCTCAATACATTGTACCATCCTTTTAGAAGACGAAAAGTTGCATCTTTTTATTCACCCGATTTCTTTGCCTTTCTAGTTCCGGTTCCCCCCTTTTCTTAAGAAGCCGTCCCGAACAGTACGCAACTCGTCACTCTGAAAATCCCGACCTTACGCGCTCCCGTCACCTCCACCCCCTATCATCCCCAGTCGGCTTTAGCCGCCGCCGCCCCCATTCATTACATATACACCCCAGCTATAGCTTCCCGAGAAGCCCGGCTGAAGCCGGCTCCATTTCCGTTCAGCTCGTTTCCACCCCCGCTAAAGCCGGGTGCTAACGGGGAGTCGGCTAAAGCCGACTAATTAGAACTCTCGCCTGCCGTTCTGATTCTCCTATGTTAAGGTCGATGTTGCCTGTTTTTGCGCTGTCTATAATCTTCCGCTAAGGCCTGTTCCATTTCTAGTCGGTCCATTTTCTTTCTAAATGCCGGACCTCTCTATTGGCGTTAGCATAGAAACCTGCCGATCGTGCCCATTCGGAGATTTTGCCTTCGCGTCCTTCGCAGCTTCGCGTGAGTCCCTTTGTGCCCCTTTGTGTTCTTCGTATCTCTGTGTTGAACCCCTCGCGCCCTTAGCGGCTTCGCGGGAGCCCTTTTATGACCCTTCAAATTCGCCTTTCCCCCGGAGGAAGATTCCGACGAAGGGTGATCATCGGCTGCTCGTTTGCGGCGATATAGCGTGGGGAAGTAATGTATGGGGACAAGATGCGCGGAGATGGAACCATCGGATGAACAACTTGCTTTTAGAGATGCGGGGCATTGTTAAGCGCTTCCCCGGCGTATTGGCGGTAAACGGCGGGAAGCTCGAGCTGCGACCGGGAGAGGTGCACTGCCTGGTGGGAGAAAACGGCGCGGGTAAATCGACGCTGATGAAGATCCTAGCTGGGGCCATTCCTCTCGACGAAGGCGATATTCGGATCAACGGCGAAGCGGTGGAGATTACCTCGCCGAGTCACGCTCAGCAGCTTGGCGTGGCCATGATCTACCAGGAGTTCAACCTTAACCCCTACATGTCGGTGGCTGAAAATATCTATCTTGGAAGGCCTCCTCGTTGGAAACATACGCCCCTTGTTGACTGGCCCCGGCTGTATCGGGAAACGGAGGAGCTACTGGCTCGGGTACGACTCAATCTTGATGGACGTAAAGCCGTGCAGGAATGCAGCATTGCCCAGCAACAGATGATTGAAATCGCGAAAGCCTTGTCGGTGGATGCCCGCATCCTGGTGATGGACGAACCGAGCGCAACGCTGACCGACCACGAACTCAACGCGCTCTTTGACCTAATCCGACATCTTAAGACCCAAGGCATTGGTACCATCTATATCTCACATCGGCTCGAGGAGATTTTCGCCATTGGCGACCGGGTGACCGTCATGCGCGATGGCCAATACGTGGCTACCCATGAAACGACGGATGTTGATAGGGAACAAATCATCCACGAAATGGTTGGGCGCGATCTGACCGAGGAGTTTCCCAAGATAACGTGGCCGGTGGGTCCGGAACGGTTGCGCGTTGAGAAGCTGAGCTGCCGTGAAGCATTCAACGACGTAAGCTTCATGGTCCATGGTGGCGAGATTGTCGGGCTTACCGGTCTGGTCGGCGCGGGAAGGACCGAGGTCGCCCGGGCAATCTTCGGCGCGGATCCCCTGGATGAAGGACAGGTCTATGTCGATGGCGAAGCGGTTTCAGTACGCTCGCCGAGGGAGGCCATTCGCCAGGGCATTGCGCTGTTGACGGAAGATCGAAAAGGTCAGGGACTCGTGCTCGACATGTCGTTGCGGCACAATACGACCTTGGCCCGTCTCAAGGGAGTTGCCCGGGGCGGGCTCATCCGACAGAGACGCGAGAATACCGTGGCCGAGGAATATGTTCGGGAACTGCGGATCCGTACGCCTTCGGTCGAGCAGATTACCCGGAATCTGAGTGGCGGCAACCAACAGAAGGTGGTGTTGGCGAAATGGTTGTTTACCGAATCGCGGGTGTTGATCTTTGATGAACCCACCCGCGGCGTGGATGTGGGGGCCAAAGTGGAGATATACCGGCTGATGAACACCCTTATCGAGCGAGGTGCGGCCGTTTTGATGATATCGAGCGAGCTTCCGGAAATCCTGGGCATGTGCGACCGTATCCTGGTGATGCACGAGGGACGGCTTGCTGGGGAACTCAGTCGCGAGGAAGCCACGCAAAAACGAATCATGCAGCTGGCTACCGGCACTCAGATGACCGCCATCGATCTTGCGGCTACGTGATGACCATGCGGATCGGCATTGATGTAAGCCCCCTGGCTACGCGGCGTACGGGCGTCGGCAATTACTGTGCCCATCTCGTCAAACACCTGGCGGCCAGCGCTCCCGACGTCGAGCTTCACGGGTTTTCGTCGGGACTGCGGGCGTGGAATCCGGTCTCCGAACCCGGTCTGAGTACCGGCCGACACCTGCGGCTTCCCACGCGTGCGTTGTATCGTCTGTGGGACTGGACGGGGCTTCCGAAGGCCGACCGGCTCCTCGGCGGGGTCGACGTATTTCATGGGGTGAATTACGTGTTGCCGCCGCTCGAACATGCCAAAGGCGTGTTGACTATCCACGACCTCGCCTTTCTGCGACACCCGGAGTTGTGCAGTCCCCGCATTGCCGGTTATTTTGCACAGAACATTCGGCGCTTTGCGCAGCAGGCGGATGCCATCATCGCCTGTTCCGAGGCGACCCGGCGGGACATATCTGAACTGCTTGCGATCTCGGGTGAACGAGTCATCACCATCTATGAAGGGGCCGACCGTCGCTTTCAACCGATGGACCGCGCGGAAGCCACAGAACGTGTCCGGAAGACCTGGAACATAACAGGACCTTATTTTGTGTTTGTGGGAGCTATCGAGCCGCGGAAGAATCTGACCACGCTTGTCGAGGCTTTTGCTCGCGTGGCACAGGAGCTGCCCCATCATCTTGTGTTGGCCGGCGGCGTGGGATGGAGAGCCGAGCCGGTGTTTGATGCGATAGAACGGCACGGGATGAATGCGCGGGTTCAACGCATTGGGTATGTTGCTCACGATGATCTTCCAGCACTATATGCCGCGGCAGAGGCCATGGTGTTCCCGAGTCTCTATGAAGGTTTCGGTCTTCCGGTTATCGAGGCAATGGCATGCGGGTGTCCCGTCATCACCGCCGACAACTCGAGTCTGCCTGAGGTGGCCGGAGAGGCGGGCTTGTTGGTTCAGGCAACCGATATCGAGGCCCTGGCGAATGCCATGCGGCGGTTGGCCACCGATGCGGCGCTTCGCGATTTCATGCGGATGGCGGGGCTCCAACAAGCGGGCCGGTTTTCTTGGGAAACAACCGCGCGGCAGACGCTCGATGTCTACCGGCATGTATGGGAGGAAGGGGGCGTTCGGTGAACGTGTTGGTGAATGCCCTGCAGGCCGCGAACCGGAGCGGTACCGGCGTCTATACGACGCAACTCGCCCGATGGCTGCCCCATGTCGCCGGAGAGGTGGGCGTTCGGATTGTCTGGCCGAAGGACTGTCCGCTACCCGAAGACGCGCGGCGCGAGGCCTTCGTTTTTATGTCGGCCCCTCGCGCCCCCCGGCGGATTTGGCTGGACCAGGTTGGGATGCGCGGATTGGCTCGAAGCTACAATGCGGATGTGGTCCATTATCCGGCCAGTGTAGGGCCGGTCTTTTCATACCGACGGATTGTGATTACGGTACACGACCTGAGCTTTCTTCACGATCCTGACTGGTTTGGCTGGGGCCATGCGGTCTATTTCCGATGGTTGGCCGTACATAGCATTAGGCGGGCCAAGCGGTTGATTGCCGTGAGTCAGACCACGGCCAACGATTTGGTGGAGCGCCTCGACATCCCCGAATCAAGGATCGACGTGGTGCATAACGGCATTGCGCCCCCCGTTCCTGATGTACCCGTCGAGGCCGCCCCGGCCGTTCGCGCACGATACAATTTGCCCGATGCGTATTTTCTGTATATGGGAACCATTGAACCGCGTAAAAACCTGGAGCGACTCATTCGCGCCTATGATTCCATCGCCGGGCAGTATCCATACGATTTAGTCCTTGCCGGGCGAGAGGGCTGGAAAACGGAACCGATTCATGAGACGGCGTCGAAGGTCCTACATCATGAACGGATCCACTTCCCAGGGTTTATTGCAGAGGGCGACAAACACGCCGTGATCACCGGTGCAACGGCTTTTGTCTACCCCAGTTTGCACGAGGGCTTTGGGTTGCCCGTGGGCGAGGCGATGGCCTTGGGCGTTCCTGTAATCACCGCGTCTACGACGAGCCTGCCCGAACTGGCCAACGATGCGGCAATTCTGGTAGACCCCATGGATGAGTCCAAAATCAGGGACGCTTTGCGGCAGGTGGTCGATGACGAGAGGCTACGCGCTGCATTGGTCCAGCGGGGTCCCGTGCAGGCGGCGCGGTTCACTTGGCGCAGCTGTGCCGAACATACCCTGGCGGCGTACCGTTGTGCTGCGGGCATGGATTAATCAACAGCATGGAGGAGCGGTCATCATGCGGTATTTGCCACTTGGGATTATCGGCGTGACCTTGGCGGCGACTGCCTATGCCGAGGTCGTACGGGAGGTGGCCACCGAAGGCGAACTGGTTGCTGCGATTCAAGGCGCCGCTCCGGGCACGACCATTGTCGTTGCCTCCGGCGAGTACGAGGGCGGCCTGTTTTTTACGGAGCTTCATGGAACACCCACTGAGTTTCTTGGAACGCCCGCCCTGCCTATCCGCATTATGGGAGCCGATACGGGGAATCCGCCGATCTTCCGGGGCGGAACGAACGGCATGCAGCTATCCAACATTTCCCATGTGGTTCTTCAAGACCTTCATTTTACGGGAGCCACCGGGAACGGCCTGAACATAGATGACGGCGGCACGTTCGACTCTCCCTCACACCATGTTACGTTGCGGCGTATCACGGTTACCGATGCTGGCCCCGAAGGCAATCGCGACGGGATCAAGCTATCGGGCGTTCAGGATTTCCTCGTCGAGGATTGCGTCATCGAGCATTGGGGCGACGCGGGTCAGGGCGTCGATATGGTGGGTTGTCATCGGGGACGGATAATGGGGTGCGAAATTCGCCATCGAGCCGATGTCCACGCCGCTGGTATCCAGGCCAAGGGCGGCTCACGGGATATTGTCATCCGTGGCAATGTTATCGAAGGCACGGCCCGGGGCATCAACATCGGCGGCAGTACGGGGCTGGCCTTTTTCCGGCCCGAACCCCAAGGATACGAAGCCAAGGATATCGTGGTCGAAGGGAATGTGTTTATCCGGAACCACGCGCCCATCGCGTTTGTCGGCGTCGAGGGAGCCGTGGTGCGCTATAACACCCTCTACCGGCCCGGTCGATGGGCGATTCGGATCCTGCAGGAAATGCGGGAAGACGGATTTGTGCCCAGTCGAAACGGGGTGTTTACCGACAATATCGTGGTGTTTCGTTCGGCTGAATGGGCTCACGGAGGCGTCAATATTGGACCAGAGACGGCCTCAGAGACATTCACCTTCGCCCGAAACGTCTGGTTCTGTGAAGACGACGCCGACAACAGCGTGCCGACCTTACCCACCGACGAAACCGACGGCCTTGTTGGGGTCGATCCCCTGTTGCGAGATCCCGCGGGCGGTGATTTCTCCATCCCTCCGGAAAGCCCGGCGTTGGGTCGTGGCCATACCGGTCTGCCGGGGTAGGCCAGCATGGGGCGACGGCCGATTACATCGCCCGCCGTCTCGGCTCTAAAAGGGTTCGGAGTCTACCCCGTAGGGCAGACTCCGAACGGTTCCCATTTCTTATTGGATGTTGGTCCAACTGGTGCTCTCGGCACTTTTCAGTATGGCGTCGCAGACTTGCTGGGTCTCGAGGGCATCCCGGAAGGTGGGATGGCACGGTTGGTTTTTCTCGAGTGCTTCAAAGAAATCCGCGGCCTGATGCAAGAACGAGTGCTCATACCCGATTTGGAGACCAGGCACCCAGTACTTGTCCATGTAAGGATGATCGCCGCCGTGGTCGGTGACATGAATCGAGCGCCAACCGCGGAGTGGACCCGCGTCCTCGTGGTCAAAGTACTCCAAGCGATGCAGATCCTCCAAGTCCCACCGGATTGAGGCATTCTCGCCGTTGATCTCGAAGGTGAAGAGCGCCTTGTGGCCGCAGGCATAGCGGGTGGACTCGAAGAGTCCCAGCGAACCGTTGGCGAAACGACACATGAAGCTGCAGGCGTCATCGATGCCAACAGGCTGGGCTTGACCGCTATCGACGTGGACCCGTTCCTTGACGAAGGTCTCGGTCATGGCGGACAAGTTTGCGATGCTACCATTGAGCCAAATGGCCGTGTCGATGCAATGGGCCAGCAGATCGCCCGTCACGCCGGAGCCCGCCGTCTCGACTTCGAGCCGCCACGTTGCTGGGCCGCCCTGGGGGACATCGGGGGAGATGCACCAGTCTTGCAGGAAGTTCGAACGGTAATGATAGATGCGCCCGAGTCTGCCCGAGTCGATGATATCCTTGGCAAGGGTTACGGCGGGTACGCGGCGATAGTTGTACCAGACCGTATTGGCAACGCCGGCCTTCTCGACGGCCGCGACCATTTCCTCGCCCTCGGCAGGATCCATGGCCAGGGGTTTCTCGCAGAAGATCATCTTGCCGTTTTGCGCCGCTGCCAAGGCGATGTCTTTATGCATTTTGTTCGGTACGCAGATGTCGACGGCATCGATGTCATCCCGCTCGACCAGTTTGCGCCAGTCCGTTTCGACAGAGGCATAGCCCCATTGGGCGGCGAATTGTTTGACATTGTCCTCACTGCGGCCGCAAGCGGCTTGGAGCACGGGAGTGTGTTTCAAGCCGGGGAAGAAGTTGGGAACGCGTTTGAACGCGTTGGTGTGGGCCCGGCCCATAAAGCCGTAGCCGATCATTCCGATTCGCAGGTCTGCCATGGTACGTACCTCCTATTCCTGCCAGCCATGGGCGTCGCGAACGGACAGCATGGCGGCCAGGATATCGTTCCAGGTTTTCGGATTGGTGAGCGTTTCGTTCGGGAACATGCAGCCATCCCAGCATAGATGGCGAATGGCCTTGGTGGGATTGCCTGCATCGTCGCGCAGCCAGAAGCCGGCATAC
>PWNM01000166.1 GCA_003557825.1 Candidatus Hydrogenedentota bacterium
AAACGAGCAGAGCAGCTCATCAGCGGCGCCACGAGGATCGTAGTAAACCGGTCCCGTCGATTGCTAATGGTGCGCGTCGCCATGATACCGGGAATGGCGCATGCAAAGCTCGATAGCAGGGGAATGAACGAGTGACCGGACAATCCGCAACGACTCAGGAGTTTATCCATTAGATAAGCGGCCCGAGCCATATAGCCGCAATCCTCAAGCAAGGCGATAAAAAAGGCAAGGATCAATATCTGAGGCAGGAATACGAGCACGGCTCCCACGCCCGATATGATGCCGTCGGTAATCAGGCTATTCAATACGCCAGCCGGCAGCAAAGCGCCGAGTCGGTTGCCGGTTGTTGCAAATATGTCTTCGATGAACTCCATGAAGGGTTCGGCGAAGTTAAAGATAGATTGAAATACAAAAGCCATAGCCAGGACGAACACAATCACTCCATAGACTGGATGAGTAAGAAACCGGTCTAACTGGTCGGACGATGATTCAATCCGTTCGGCTGGAGCCTGGATGCATTCGGCCAGGATGGAGCGTATCCATCGGTACCGGGTGCGGGATTCGAGGGCTGTCAGCGAACCCGCCTTTGCGATCCGAGCGCGCCGTTCAACGAGCATGTCTCCCAAGTGGCCGTTTAAAACGGCCAGCAAACGTTTTTCCGCATACCCATCTCGATCGATCAACACCCGTAAAGCTTCAAACCGGTGGATGGGACGGCCTAGCTCATTTTGGTGTTCGTTGAGATAGTCCTGAAGCGCATTGACTTCGGCGATTAGCTCCGCCGGAAAATCCGGTCCGTGCTCTCGTGAATGCACCTTATCCTGTGCACTTCGGGCCAACGCTTCCTTAAGCAGGGGAATTCCTACCCGTTTGTGAGCACATACAGGGATAACAGGGGCGCCCATCATTTCGCTCAAATGTTCGGTATCAATACCGATTCGGCGTTTCTCGGCCAGGTCGGCCATATTCAGTGCGATAACCAGTGGAAGGTTAAGCTCCTGAAGCTGGGAAACCAGGTACAAGTTCCGCTCGAGATTGGTCGCATCCACCACGGCCAGGATTACGTCGATAGGCTTTTCGCTCTTTGCTTGGCCCAACAGAATATCGACCACGATCATCTCGTCCGGTGAGCGGGCCGCAAGGCTGTATGTACCAGGTAGGTCAATCAACTCCATGCGAAGGCCGGAGTGCTCGACGATGCCGACTTTGCGTTCGACGGTGACACCGGGGTAATTGCCGGTCGTCTGAGACATACCGGTTAGGCCGTTAAACAGGGTTGTCTTGCCCACATTAGGATTTCCAACAACGGCCACGTTTAAGGTTGGTTTATTGTGTTTATCTGCCATAACTCAGACTACGCAATACTCCCACCTGGTTTTACGATATCTAGATCAAATTCCTGATGCTTGTTGGAAGGTGTGTCTAACTAC
Organism: Candidatus Hydrogenedentota bacterium; assembly: GCA_003557825.1. Taxonomy (GTDB): domain Bacteria; phylum Hydrogenedentota; class Hydrogenedentia; order Hydrogenedentales; family SLHB01; genus PWNM01. The sequence continues at coordinate 1,431 of PWNM01000166.1, forward strand.
CCGCTACGCCTGGGGCGCTTAGCATTTCCTCTGTTGAGGTCTGCATCGGCATGTTGGGTTGTACGGTCACCAGAGAGGCCTCCTGGCCACGGAGACAGTATTTCGAGTTGCCCAACTCGACAATCATCGGGGAACCGCGTCGAATTATTCGGACTCGTGTCCCCGGTACCATGCCCACCTCACGCAGTCTTACGGCAATTGCACTATCACCATGGACATCGACTACCCATGCTTCGGCGCCTTGAACGCATTCCGGTAACCCGATGCAATCAGCTTTTTGTTGTTCGTCGTTGATGCCGTTTGTTTTCATGGGGTTATTGCCTACCGCCTTTTTCATGTGAAGCTCCGCCGCGCAACATATCCGGGATTCTTAACTCGGCCCGAATACTTAATTTTCCATTGCCCGTTTCTTAGTACCATGGACATCGCAAGTATCAATTGTAAGCATACATTCCTCCTGTGAATCGCAAAGAGGGCAATAATCTACCGATTCACATCCCGGAACGAAGCAGCTCATGGCTTTCTGAATTTCCTTGGATCGCTTATCGTCACTTAGTATGTACCGCATGAGCCAAACCAGTCGTCTTCCGGTTTCGAGGCTCATAAGATGCTCCATTTTACAGGCATCTGCTAGCGCGAGTTCCTTGGAAACCCCAAGGACTTCCTCGAAAAACTGCGATAGAATGCGAAAGTTGTGCTCGACAAGCTTTGCCATACGGCGCCCATCGTCCGTTAATAGGAGGAAACGGTTTCGGTCTTCGGTCACCCAATCGCGTTTTTTTAGTTGTGCTATGGCCATAGAGGCCGCGCCCCGTGAAATTTCGAGCATTTCTGCCACATCCGTCACGCGGGCATATCCGTATTCATCTCGAAGCACATCTATTGCCATCAGGTAGTGTGCGGCCGAGTGAGTGATGTCATTTTTCTCGAATTCGCGCCAGAACGATCCGTCGTTTATCTGTCGTGTCATGGTCAGTTCCTTTGTTCAGCATAATAAACGAACGCAATGCTGATTATACGTGCGTTGCTCGCTGTTGTCAAGGCCGTTTATGCCGGCGTGTTTTTCAAGTGTATCGGCGCAAAACCGATTCCCGGAAAACCTCGTGCGGTCGGGCATAGCTTTCCACAATGCAGGTGGCGCTTTGTCCCCCTTCGATAGCTTCACGTAGGCTCGGACCGCCTGACAGGGTGTCAAAGAATCGAGTCAATTCGACCTGGTCTCCATGACATTCCCGCATGGAGATGAGCAGCGCCACCGCAACTCGGAACGGTCGAAAGGCATTTGCATCGGTAATGTGAATGTAAATACCTTTGCAAAGCGTATCCTGGTAGCGAGGGGAACTTGCCCGGCCGGGAAGGCTTCGCGGGGTGTATTCGACTGCGGTGAGTTGGCAACCTTCCCGGTCTTCCGGACGAACCATTTCAATAACAGATTCGGTATCTAGCCAAGGGGCGCCGATTAGGTGAAACGGAGTTTCCGTTCCACGCCCTTCGTTTAGGTTGGTTCCTTCGAAAAGGCAGGTTCCGACATAGACTAGTGCGGTTTCTGCCGTTGGAATATTGGGGGATGGCGGCGTCCAAGGTAGATCACAGGCATCGAAAAGCTGATCCCGGTTCCAATTATCTATTGTGCTAACCGTAACATTGATGCGGCCTTCTGTGTACCCGAACGTCGAGAAATGATGGGCCAATTCCCCCATGGTCAAGCCGTGTCGAACGGGAACCGCGGCCCAGCTTACCAAGGAATCCGTTCGCTCTGCGATGGGTCCTTCGATGATATTCCCTCCAATCGGATTGGGGCGATCAAGGATTATGACGGGTACCTCGGCTAGTTCGCAGGCCCGAAGGCAGTTTCGCATGGTCGCGGGATAGGTATAATAGCGCGAACCAATGTCCTTGAGGTCCACCACAAAATAATCTACTTCCGCGAGTTCGGATGCGGAAGGTTCGGTGCGCTCGCCATACAGACTGATAACGGGTACATCGCCGTTCTGGGTGGCTACATGCTCGCCGGCCTCGGCTTGACCCTGAATACCGTGTTCGGGGCTGTACAAATAACGAAGCGAAATGTCGGGGGCCAAGGCAAAGACATCGAGGATGTGCCGGTTCAGGGAATCGACAGCAGCATGGTGGGTCAGCAGGGCCACCCGGTTGCCTCGTAAGGGCCGAAAATCCTCATACATGAGCCGATCGAGGCCCGTATGCACCGAGGTTCGATCGGGATAGAAGCATTCCTCTACGGCTTTATGAAATGCCAGCCGGAAGGCAGGAGTGTTCCGACCTTGACGGGATGGGTGGCACGTGTTGCCCAAGAGAATGGCGAAGAGTCCGTTGAAACGGTCCATCCATACCGAGGTTCCCGTCCAGCCTGCATGACCAAAAGCCCGCCGTGAAGGCAGATATCCGCTGAATCCCGAAGACCATGGATCAAGCTGCCAGCCAAGTCCTTGCCATGGATAAAACGGTACCTGCCCCATGGCTGTCATGGCGTCGAGAGTATCAGGTTGAAGTAGCTTCCCGCTCAATATCCCCCTGCAGTAGCGGGCCATGTCCTCTGCTATTGAAAAAAGTCCCGCATGGCCCGCCACACCGCCAAGAGCGGATGCGTTTTCGTCGTGCACTTCACCGCGGATCAACCGATTGCGCCAACCGCACTGCTCCGTTGCGGCGCATCGGTCAGCCCGTTCTGCCGGCGGGCTAAACATGGTATCGTTCATCTCCAGGGGATCAAATATACGCTGTTTACAGAATCGGTCCAGTCGTTCTTCTGCAACCAATTCGACTATGCGCCCCAAAATGATAAAGCCCATGTCGGAATACCGCCGCCGGCTACCCGGAGTCCAGTCAATTCCGCGCTCGGCATAGCGGGCGATCATCTCCGTCGCGCTGTTGGTATCCCGGTAGTCTGCTGTCCAGCCCACGAGTCCCGATGTATGGGTCAGGAGGTGGCGGATCGTAAACCGGTCAAATCCGGATGCAGGTATGTAATGGCTCACAGGGTCATCCAGATGAAGCATCTCGTCTTCCATTAAAAGAAGAATGGAAGTCGTGGTGGCCATGCATTTCGTCACCGATGCCAGGTCGTAGATTGTGTCCAGGGTGGTTATCTCGCGTTGTGGCGTAATCTGCCGAAACCCGTATGCTCCATGAAAGTAAGTCTCATTCAGATCACCCACATAGGCCACGGCCCCGGGGTTTTGAGTCGATTCCACCGCTTCCTGTAATGCTTCTCGTAGTTTTGATGCGTAATTGGTCATGGTTTTTCCCTGTAATTGCCGATAGACTCTGGCGGTTGGCCTATCGGGTTGGATTTTTATCTCGGTATATGGTATACATAGGAGCAACTAGCGTAACGAATTGAGTCAGGAAATGGAAATGAACGCTTTAGGCGCGATGACAACCCTCGTAGCGGTAACCGTACCGGTAGTAGTACGGGTACTCGTACGTTGCTTCGCGCCGTAAAGGGGTCATTTCTCAGAGAACATGTTTCAAGCCCCTGTCGGCGCGACGCCGGCGGGGGCTTTTTGCGTCCAACCGTTCCGCTCCCGCCTGCCAATCTCCGACACAACCCAATGGAGAACGACCATGAAAAAATCGGGTGCAGAAATTATCGTTGCCTTGCTGGAACGTCAAGGCATCGAGGTGGTGGCCGGCATACCGGGCGGGGCGAATCTACCCCTGTACGATGCCCTTACGGGGAGCCGGATACGCCATGTGTTGGCCCGCCATGAACAAGGAGCGGGGTTCATTGCTCAGGGAATAGCCCGCGCAACCGGTAGGGCAGCAGTGTGCTTTGGCACATCGGGTCCTGGCGCAACCAATCTACTGACGGCCATCGCCGATGCCAAGCTGGATTCCGTCCCCGTGGTTGCCATCACTGGACAAGTGGCCACATCGCTTATTGGTACCGATGCCTTTCAGGAGGTGGACACCTATGGACTGACTTTGCCCATCACGAAACACAACTTCATTATACGCGACGCAGCCGAGTTGCTTGAGGTGATCCCTGAGGCATTCGCAATCGCTCAATCAGGTCGGCCGGGCCCCGTTGTAGTCGACGTGCCGAAAGACGTTCAGCAGCAGTTTCATGAATTCGACGCTTGGCCCGAACTCGGTGTCCCCAGAACTGTTTCTGATGTTGATGAAACCCTCATATCGGCATTCCTGGATCGACTGCATCAAGCTGAACGACCCATTATCTATGCGGGCGGCGGCGTGATTGCCTCCGATGCTGCCGATGCCCTGGCCGTATTGGCCCGAAGAAACAATATCCCCGTGGCATTGACGCTGGCGGGGCTGGGCGCATTCCCGTGTGATGACCCCCTGTACTTGGGCATGTTGGGCATGCATGGTTCCCGCGCTACCAACACCGCCATGGATGAGGCGGATTTGGTCTTGGCCCTTGGCGTGCGGTTCGATGATCGGGCCACGGGCCGGGTAGCCGATTTCTGCTGTCACGGTTCCATCATCCATGTGGATATTGACCCGTCCGAGATAGACAAGATCAAGCCTGCCAACTTGGCTATTGTCGGTGATGTGGGAAAGGCGCTGTGTGCGGTTTCACAGCAGGTCCGTCTACAAGACCGCGCCGCATGGAATAGCCGTATCACGGAATTGAAGGCGGCCCATCCGATGGTTCCACCAGTATTTCCGAGTATGTTCAATCCGGTCCAACTGATTGAGCGCTTGGGCGAGTTGTGTGGTCCTGAAACCATCATCACCACCGATGTGGGGCAACACCAGATGTGGGTGGCCCAGGCCTATCCGTTCAGGCGGCCCCGTACATTTCAAACGTCAGGCGGTTTGGGAACTATGGGATTCGGCCTGCCCGCTGCCATTGGCGCTGCATTGGCCTGCCCCAATACGCCGGTCGTTTGCGTCAGCGGCGATGGGTCCCTATTGATGAACATCCAGGAACTGGCTACGTTGGCTGAGTTGAATCTGAATGTGAAGGTCGTCCTGTTAAACAACCAGCATTTGGGCCTGGTTCGGCAACAACAAGAGCTGTTTTACGGACAACGGTATATTGCCTCCGCGTTCCAAACATCGCCGGATTTTGCCGCTATTGCCGCCGGGTTTGGCATTCGGTCCTATGATATGGGCACGAATCCGAATGGAGAAGAGGCGCTGTGGCATGCGTTGCAGCAGGCTGGCCCGGGTCTGATCAATGTGCCCATTCATGCCGCTGAGAATGTGTTACCTATGGTGCCGCCCGGCAAGGCCAATCATGAATCTATTGGAGGAGAAGCAATCCATGCGTCACTCAGTGCTTGAGCTCGAAGTTCGAAACCATCCCGGGGTCATGTCTCATGTAGCTGGCCTGTTTGCCCGACGTGCTTTCAATATCGAAGGCATTCTATGCGGCCCCATGGACGATGAACGATTCAGTCGCATCTATCTGTTGGTTCATGCCGAGGTGCGCATGGACCAGCTTGTCAAACAGTTGGAAAAACTACACGATGTACTGCGGGTGAATGCGCGCCCCGATTACGACCAAACAGTTTTTCGGCGCCTTCACGAGTTTGTTGAGATCGACGGCCCGTTGACACCAGATCATTGCGTGGCCGGGGATAGCCACTGAGCTATTCCTTCGACGGGGAATCCGATTTGTTGGATTCCCCGTCGAAGTGCTTACGGCGGCTCCGTCGTTTTCGACGTTCTTTTTGTTTGCGGTGTTTGGCGTGGCGTTTGGCCTCAGGACTTGCGGCGCCTAGCTGATCTGCCTCCATGAGTTCGCAGAGGCGTCGTCGGGCGTAGAATCGGTTTAGGGCTTGGGAACGGGCCTGTTGCATCTTGACATCAATGCCCGTGGGGCGATGGTGGAGTTGTACGCACGTGGCTGTGCGGTTTACCTTCTGACCGCCCGGACCGCCTGACCGCACAAAGGATTCATCAAGGTCCTCTTCACGAATACCGCTTGCGGCCATGCGGCGTTCTAGTTCCGCTTCTTTTTCGGGCCGCACTCCAAACCGTGGCATGGCCCCTCCTTGCATCGGTCCGGCGCTATTCCTCGCGCCGGACCCATTCGCCATTGATATACTGCACTACTTCCCGACGGAGACCGTCGTTACCCACATGGACTACAACGTAGTTAAAAGCCCGGTTTTCTTTAGGCAACCGCTTACTAAGAGGTGCTCCGCCTCCGGCCGTCAAGGTGTATCGGACCCCATCGATGACTGTCGATGCATAACCATGAATATGCCCCATGAAGACTTCGTTGACACCATATTGCTTGAACACTTCGTGCATTTCATCGGCCCATTTTGTAAAGCCCCGGTGGCTCCTGACAATCACGAAAGTCTGCTCGAAGAAAGCAGGTGGGATATGCAACACGGCGAACTTATACTGTGCCGTCGACTTGGACAAATGCTCTTCGAGATAGGCTACATCGTCCGACTCCATACGAGCCCGTTTCCCGTTGTTCACGCCCACAAAGGTGCATGGACCGAAATCAAAGGCGAATCGTTCGCTCCCATAGATGGCGTTATAGGCCGCAAAGTTATTACGCGCCCCACGGTCGTGATTGCCAGGTACGCAAAACATGGGGGCGGGGTTCGTCAGTTCCAGTAATGGCAGATGGCAGTTGAGGTATTCCCGGGCCGTACCCTTACGGACAAGGTCGCCCGTATTCAGGATAACCGCGGCGTCTTCGGTGGCTACCTGGCTGAAGACGATCTTGCCCACCTCATACACATTCCGTGTGTCGCCCATGACGACAAACTTAAATGGCCTGCCCGTGTCCCGGGCTTGCGCATCGGCTTTGAGCTTTTCCACGTTATAGCGCTCAAAATAGGGTCTAAGCTCCTCAATGCTACGATGAGCAACTGCTTTACGATACAAGCGGAAAGCGCCCCAAGCGGCAAACACGGCTGCTATGGCGATAACGGAAAACCAGGCGCCAAATCGGAACCCCGCGGCAATGGCCGCCAGTATTATGGCCAGCAATCCGACTCGTTTCTTTTTCATCCCCGTGGGGTTCTCCTAATAGTCATTGTTTGAAAGGCGGGGCAAGGGGGAAGGTTCTGCATCCTCATCCGTATCGGGGTTTATCTCCGAGATCAACATCATGGTTCCCACGGGAATTCGATCGTAGGCTTCGATAACATCGTCGTTCAACAAGCGGATGCATCCATGAGAAGAGGGCGTGCCGATCACATCCTCGCCATTGGTACCGTGAATATAGATATATCGCCGATAGGAATCCACGTTACCGCCTTGGTTCCTGCCCGGTTCTTCGCCATGGAGAAACAGAATCCGTGTTAGCACCAGATCCTCTTCCACCTCCATGCCGGGCTTCCAGATTTCACCGGTGGGCACCCCTCCGCGAAAGACCTGGCCCCATGGCGCGCCATCGCCGGTCTTACGCCGAATCGAATGCC
>PWNM01000586.1 GCA_003557825.1 Candidatus Hydrogenedentota bacterium
CGAAGAGAATGCCGGGGCGATGGAATTTGGGCCGCTTTCGCAATCGCAAATGGAGGCTATTGAAGTGGCTTTGGGACGGGAATGACATTCACTGCCGCTTTGATCGGTATTTGGACTGGAGTCGCAGAATATTCCAGCGGACGCCGAAAGCCAGGATGAAACATGCGGCGATATGGAGCAGCACCGTAAAAAACGTCTGAGCGGAGAAGTCCTGAAACAGGGCGATATACGCATGATAGACGCCAGCAGAACCGATGGTTTCCCCATCTGAGTCGGTTACTTGAAAGACGGGCAGCATGGATGTAACGACAACGGTGATGACAAAACTCATCCAGAATCGACCGCTAAACATGCGAGGTGTCTTAGAGGGGGACATGAGGACTTCCTTTTTTGCAGGGAGAGGTAAACGCTACCGCGACCAGGCCGGCTGGTCGCGGCAGCGTTGCGGTCTAATCGGTCGGGGGCTTTAGCAGCCACATTTGCGAGTAGGATACGCCGCCAAGTAGCCCCGGCCGAGGTTGTTTAAAAACATGCTGTACCGTGTAGTTCTTCATCGCGGTCAGCCACCATTTCTGCAGGCGGGATGTTGTCTTTACACATCCTTCCTGCCCCATTGCGTTGGTCGTAAAGAATTTCATAAAGTCACTCCACTCAGGTCATAAAACAAGCCATATTCACTAATGTTTACGACTTTTTGTCTTTGTACTCGCATTAAGCCAAAAGCGATGGGAGCGCCGGCCGCTCGCATGCCTTCGGTTATAGCCATATAAATCTACAACTTACTGTAATACTGCGCCGGTATTGGCGCTGGTCACCAGCCGTTGGTACCGTTTGAGCCAGCCGGTGAGTTGTCGGTCCGGAGGACTCTCTGCTGTTTGTCGTCGTGATTCAAGTTCCTCTTCGCTGAGCTCAACATTAAGGCTGCGATTGGGAATATCGATATCGACTATATCGCCTTCACGGATCAGTCCTATGGGACCGCCCTGAGCGGCTTCGGGGCTCACATGGCCGATACAAGCGCCACGCGTTCCTCCGGAGAAACGTCCATCGGTGATTAGGCTGACCTTCTTACCCAGACCTTTTCCCATGACGGCAGATGTGGGCGCCAGCATCTCGCGCATGCCGGGTCCGCCTTGGGGTCCTTCGTACCGGATGATGACGACATCGCCTTCGTTAACCTTATCACCCAAGATACCTGCCATGGCCTCCTCTTCGCTTTCGAAGATAACGGCGGGGCCCCGGTGCTTCAGGATTTCTTTTTCAACGCCCGCTTCCTTTACCACCGCGCCATCGGGTGCCAGGTTTCCGAATAAAATGGCCAATCCGCCGGTGGCGCTGTAGGGATTGTCGATGGGTCGAATGACATCTGTATCCGTGAGTTTGGCGTTGGCGATATTCTCACTCAAGGGTTTTAATGTTACCGTCGGGCAATCCAGATGAAGCGTTCCATCCTTCTTGGATAGCTCGGACAAAATAGCACTGATACCACCCGCTCGTTCTACGTCCTCGATGTGCCAGTGGCTTGAGGGCGCCACTTTGCAGATGTTCGGTACGCGAGCCGACACCTCGTTGAGCCGACTCAGGGGATAGTCGACCCCAGCCTCCTGGGCCAATGCCAACGTGTGTAGAACCGTGTTGGTTGATCCGCCCATGGCCATATCAAGGGCCAGTGCATTGTCGATGGAGTTCAGCGTAACAATATCACGTGGTTTTAGGTCCGCTTCAATCAGTTTTAGAATCTGCTTGCCGGCCTCCTGCACCAACTCGCGTCGCGAGCCGGACGTCGCCAATATGGTCCCGTTGCCGGGTAGGCTCATTCCAAGCGCTTCACATAGGCAATTCATCGAGTTTGCCGTGAACATGCCAGAACAAGAACCGCATGTGGGGCAGGCGTGTCGCTCGAGTTCCGCCAAACCGGCTTCGTCCAGATCGCCTTTTTTATAGGCGCCAACGCCCTCAAAAACCGAGATTAAATCGATGGCTTTTCCGTCTTTACCTTTGCCGGCTTCCATGGGGCCGCCGGAAACGAAGATAGTCGGGATATTACAGCGCATGGCGCCCATCAGCATGCCTGGCACGATCTTGTCGCAATTGGGGATGCAGACCAATCCATCGAGCTGGTGGGCTTTTACGACTGTTTCGAGGCAATCGGCGATGAGTTCACGCGATGGCAGCGAGTACTTCATACCTTCATGGCCCATGGCGATACCGTCATCCACGCCGATCGTGTTGAACTCAAAAGGAACCCCGCCTGCTTCACGGATTACTTCTTTTGCTACCCGTCCCAACTCGTCCAGATGGACATGGCCTGGGATGATCTCAATGAAACTATTGCAAATGCCGATAAACGGCTTGTCAAAATCTTGTTCCGACCGGATTTGGCCTGTTGCCCATAACAAGGACCGGTGAGGCGCCCGCTCGAACCCCTTTTTTACAATGTCACTCCTCATTCCACCCTCTTTTCCTGTCTAATCTTCAACCTACTCGAATAACAGAGCGCAACACATCTGTATTACTGCTTGGAACTGTTTGGCATCGTCCCCGACTGTGGTTTTACCATGAAGGCTGAGCTTCTTACCACTATGATGCCTTTGCGCTCCGAATGCCGAACCCCTGATGATTTAGCTATATACAGTATACCTGAAAAGGACGAAAGGATGCCTGACATGAACGCAAAATGTACACCCACGGTCGGCACTTATGTGAATTTGGCTATATTTTCATTTATTTTTCAATAATACTGAGCAAAGTGCCGCTATAGGCGCGGGTATTATCACGGAAGGAACGGCAAATCCGTTCCCCTTCCAGTCGTTGCGGGGGAAACAACTGGAAGGGGAAATACGGATCAGGTCATGGCCGACGTTGTCGGTTGGGGGAGGGGGGTAAGACGGGGGTGGCGCGGCGGAGCGCCTCCCAGGCTTGCCGACGTTCGGCCATGACTTCCGGCGGAATCGCTTCCATTGTGTTTCGTAGCTGATCCAGGGCGATTTGCACGCCTGTGGGCAATGCTGAACCTGATCGTCTACGGCGAATACTACTATAGGGTTTTACGGAAAAGAGAAACGGTGTTGTCACCATATCAAAACCCTCCATGCGCTGAAACTAGCAGCAGCCTGAATTAGCTGATTCTTTTTTCAGTTAAATTTTAGCATGGATGGGCGTCAATGTCAAATAAAGACTGGAAATTTATTCAGTTTACTCTGGGCGAAATGTTGTGGGGCTGCGGGGAAGGAGGGTCCGTTTTACTGACGGGGCTGAACGAGGATGGAATCGGCCAAAGCAGCGCCGATGATAACCGGCTCGTTTTTGCCTTCAACAGCGATATGGACGGGACCGTCAAAGGGATCGCGGCGTGTCACCGACACGGCCACGCCGGGGTGAAGGCCCAACGAGTCCAGGTGTCGAAGCATATCGGAAGCGGTCTGTCGAACACGGGCCACCGAAACCTTGGCTCCGGGGGCGACCTCAAGCAGTGAAATCTGAGCAGCACGGGGGAGAGAGCCATCTACAGCTGGAATGGGATCTCCATGGGGATCGAAGCAAGGGTGATTCAGAAATGCTGCGATACGTTCCTCAAGGCGGTCTGAGATGTGATGTTCAAGCTGTTCCGCGTCCTCGTGGACTTCATCCCATGTGTAGCCGAGGGCCTCAACCAGAAAGGTCTCGACGAGTCGATGCCGTCGCAGTACCCGCAATGCGCGCAGGCGACCAAATCGGGTAAGCTTCACGCCATGGTGGGGTTCGTAATCGAGTAACGGGGGCGTATCCTGGCTCAATCGTTTGATCATCCCCGTAACCGAAGGGGCTGCCACGCCCAGCCGCTCGGCGAGCGAGCTGGTAGTCACGCGAATACCGGCCTCCCCCAGTTCGAGAATTGCCTTTAGATAATCTTCTGTCGATGTGGACATCGATACAACTCCCTATTGCAGCGCCCGTCCCAACACTGCGTGCCCCCCCGATAGGGCGCGTTTGCCTGTGGCGTTCATAACATCGAAAAAAAGCTGAGTATTCGCTTCGTCTGTGCGACGTTTGAGAAGTCGTACCGTAATCGTTGTGCCGGGATACACCATATCGGTAAATCCAGCATGCAGCCGCTGGATGCGTGTTGGATCGCCATTGGCCTCCAGATTGATGATTTCGCGCAAGGCTATACTTAACGTGGCCGCTCCCTGAAGAATGATACCGTTGAGTTTGACTTTTTCAGCGAATCGGATTGACGTATGGATGGGGAAATGCATATTGGTGCATCCATCGTATATGTGCGCTGCAAATGGATTGACAGCAATCTCTTTTTCCCACATAGGCTCGATAAACTCGGGCGTTGGGGGTGTATCCGGCAGGTTTTCGGAGCCTGCCCCCTCATCGGTGCACCGTACGCCGCGTAGCAACCCGCCGATTATCTCGGTGACCACCGGTGAGCCTGCGCCGTCATTCGCATCGTAGCGGACGGTTAGAATGGTCCCGGCCCGATGGGGCATGATCGCAGCAATGCGGCCCCGCACCTGCAATGGCGTACCGGGACGCAACGGCCGATGCCAAATGAGCGTTTCCGTGTAATGAACCTGCCGCTGCATCACCTCAAAAGGGAATGGCGTTGTGGTGGCATCCGGCGGCCAATGACAGGCCAAGTCACTCGTGATGGGCCAACTGAGCATCTGGGCAGCTGCCGGTGGAGCCAGGATCCCTTCGGGCCTCCTATCATCAAAGTAACAAGGATTACCGTCCTCAATAGCGGCTGCATAGTTCATGGCAGCGCGTTCACTTAATGTCATTTCAGTAGAAATCGATGTGGCTCCAACGTGGACGGAGCTGATTTGCATGTATCTCCCCTTGAATGTCCGAGGCGCTGTGTCGGACATGGCGTTACTTCCATAGATTTCCTAAATAAGCAGCGCGATCCGGATAACCGGCCCGAATGGCTTGCAGGAGCTCATGCCGTACATCGGGATAGAACTCGAGGTCAAGCAACTCGTCGAGCGGGACATAGCGTAGTTCAGCTAGGTTATAGTCCCGTCCCATGGCGAGCTCTCCGCCGGTCACTTCGGCAGTAAAGTACAGGTTGACCACATGTCGATGCCGGTCCGGTGGGATGCTGTCATTCACCAGAATCAAATGTCCTATAAGGATATCAAGATTTGTTTCTTCTTTCACCTCGCGCACGAGGGCCTCGGCCAACGACTCGCCGTATTCAACGCCTCCGCCGGGCAACAGCCAATAAGTCCTTCCCTGTTTTAAATGTCGCACTAGCAATATGGCATCATCGCGCACAATAACCGGCGCGACGCGCAATCGGGGGACAGCAGTTGCTTCATCGATATTGGCGGCAGGTTTTGCGTTGTTCATTCAGTGTCTCCTGTCGTCTCGATGTAATCCTGGTATTGTCTTGCAACATCGGGGTCCACTTCTGCGTCGATAATGATGTTATTGCCTTCGTAGTGCTGGTTCACAACGCGGCTATTGGTATGAAGGTAATCCACGATACCCGCCTCGTTTTGAGGAATCCGAAAACGCCGATGGCAACTATTCGCCGAGAGGACAGTATCCACCTCTTCCAATAATTGGCGCAACCCGGTTCCCGTATGAGCTGAAATGAACAGCGCCCTTTCCGATTTGCGAGTTAGAAACGAGAGGTTATCGGCATCGGCGATATCGATCTTGTTGAATGCAGTGAGCATAGGCTTGTCGGCGGCGCCGATCTCATCCAATACCGCATAAACTGCTCTAAGATGATCCCGAACCGCTGCTTGGGATGCATCAGCGACAATGAGGATCAAATCAGCCTCGGTCACCTCCTCCAGCGTGGCACGAAACGCCGCGACAAGCGAATGGGGGAGTTTGCGGACAAACCCAACCGTATCCGAGAATGCAACAGGCCTTCCACTGGGCAACGTCAGCCGTCGCGTAGTAGGGTCCAGCGTCGCGAACAGTTTGTCCTCTACAAATGCGTCCGATCCGGTTAATGCATTCAATAAAGACGACTTCCCTGCATTGGTATATCCCACAAGCGCAACGGTTTGCAGTCCCGTGCTCGACCGACGTTTCCGTTGTGTTTGCCGTTGTTTGCGTATGGTCTCGAGTTCTTCTTCGAGTCGTGCGATACGGCGTCGGATAACCCGTCGGTCGATTTCAAGTTTTTGTTCACCCGGTCCGCGGACGCCGATACCGCCTTGCTGTCGCATCACTGATCCGCGTCCGGTCAACCGGGGCAACATATACTTCAACTGGGCTAACTCGACCTGGTGCTTGCCCTCGCTGGTACGTGCTCGCTGAGCGAAAATGTCCAGAATAAGCTGGGTCCGGTCCACGACTTTCTGGCCAATATGATCTTCGAGATTTGCCCCTTGGGCCGGGGTTAGATCGGAATCGAAAATGACCAATCCGATGTCTTGCTCGTCGCATATATGTCGGATCTGATCAGCTTTTCCTTTGCCGATGAGAGTGCCGGGACAAGGCTTCTGCCTGTTTTGCTTGACGGTACAGATTACGTTGGCCCCGGCGGTGCTGGCCAGGCGCTCCATCTCATCCAGCGATTCCTGGATTTCTGATTCAGACTCTTCCGGGAGCACCAGGCGGGCTAATAACGCCCGTTCGATGATCGGCGGCGCTTCGATATCAACAAGTTTATCCTGAGATCCCATTGTCCTATTCCAAGTCAAAAGACTATTTGCTGAAGATTCATGCTGCTAAATCGTTTATTTCTATCATAACATGGGGAGGACGCCCAGAGGAATTCTCAGATGCTCCGGTCTGTCCCACACGCAACTATGCATACTGCAGGGGCACTTGTGTATGATGTTGTTGGCGTCAAGAATGTGTTCTGATTAGAATAACGTTTTGTCAGCGATGCGCTGCTTCTGGAATAATAGCATCGACTTTTATGTTATAATAAAGCGTAAATCAGTAATTTTGGCCATTGTGCGTGGAGGGCGGAGCTATGGAGGTCGCTCATAATACTTCCGAGGCGGTCTCACTTGATGCAAGGCGTTGCCTTGATTCAGAAGTGCGGTCTGATTGGGTGTTAGATAAACCGTGTGGAGCAGTTCAGTGCTTTGGCTCCACGATTCTCGAGATACAACCGGGTGTGATATTGTGTTGTTGGTGCATGGGGAAGAATGGGAGTTGTCCCGAACCGGGCGTTTGGTATGCGCGCTATGAAGCTGGTAAATGGTCGACGCCTGCGTTGTTCAAATCCCAACTGGAACAGCCTCATTGGAATCCCGTGCTTTTCCGAGATGATCGGTTTGGTGTGTTCCTTTTTTTTCGCGTAGGTGCGACTCGATTTACCTGGCAGACCTATTGGATGCGTTCGGAAGACGGACGTATATGGTCGGAGCCAGAGCCTTTGGTTCCCAATGACCGCATAGGTCGAGGACCAAGCAAAAACGCTCCTATTATTTTGTCATCCGGTTACTGGCTGGCCCCGGGCTCTACTGAATTAGGGGGTTGGGGGTGTTTTGCCGACCGCTCCGATGATGGGGGCCATTCCTGGAGTCATACCAACTATTTTCGGATCGATCATACGGTCATCCGTGGGCGGGGAACGACGCAGCCGGCTTTTTGGGAATCGCGGCCAGGTCGGGTCCATGCGGTTATGCAGACAACCACCGGATGGATCGGGCGTTCCGATTCAGTAGACGGCGGTCGCTCGTGGAGCTCTGTCCAGCTTACCCGTCTGCCCAATCCAAACACACCCATTGATGCGTTGCGTCTGCCGGAGGGCAAGATTGTAGTGGCCTTGAATCACCAACATGATACTGCTGAACCAACTATGCCCCTAAGCTTGGCGGTGTCGGATAACGACGGCGCGTCATGGAGAACCGTGACAGCCGTGGGGACGCTTCAAGAAGGATCCTGTACACATCCCGCACTGACACGATCCAAAGAGGGGCTTGTGCTTTCCTGTACGGTTGGGGGAGTTCGCGTTCGATGCTTGCAGATCCCTACTGGAGTACTATAGACTCACCTTTAATTGTGCTGCGTGGTCTGAACCGAACTGAGGAGGTAAACTGCATGACGTGGGCATCAACAATTGTACTATTGGGAATCTGTCTGGCGATGAGCGCCTTGAGCCTATCGGCATCAGCGGAGCCGCTGACGCCGGAAGACTTTCGGGAACAGGTCCTCGCCGCCGGAGGCGATGTTGGATTTGTTTTCGAAGAACTGCCCACGCCTTCTTGTCATGCGTCGACTTTGGCCGAGATGCCCAATGGCGATCTTCTTTGTGCCTGGTTTGGCGGAACCCATGAAAACAATCCCGATGTCGCCATTTGGCTTGCCCGCTATTCTGAAGCGCAGTGGTCCGAGCCCGAGTTGGTGGCCAAAGTTGAGGAATCCGCCCATTGGAACCCCGTCCTGTTTGTTTCGCCCGATGGGGATGTGCATCTGTATTTTAAGGTGGGACCGCAGATCCCTTCTTGGCGAACCTATTGGATGAAATCCGAAGACGGACACGAATGGACCGAACCGGCGCCCTTGGTTCCGGGCGATGAAGGCGGGCGGGGACCCGTGCGCTGCAAGCCTATTGTTCTCAGTGATGGGACCTGGTTAGCTGGAGCCTCGACGGAGTACGACGGATGGCGGCCGTTCGTCGACCGAAGCACCGACGGCGGCGAGACTTGGGAGCGTACGGATTACTGGGAGCTTGATGAAGCCATCACCGGCCCAGGCGCAATTCAACCCACACTGTGGGAATCTGAGCCGGGGCATGTCCATGCGTTGCTTCGGACCACTGCCGGACGCATCGGTCGAGCGGACTCGACCGATGGAGGACGTACCTGGGGTCCTGGGTATCTC
>PWNM01000294.1 GCA_003557825.1 Candidatus Hydrogenedentota bacterium
CATCCTGAGGAAGGCGGGTGCGCGCGCCACGTTCTTCGTGGTCGGAAGGCGCGCCGAGAAACATCCCGAGCTAATCAATCAAATTGTTCGCGAAGGGCATCTGCTTGGCAATCACTCGTGGAGCCACACCGCGCTTCCGCTGCTGTCCCGGGCGCAACGCCTGCGCGACCTAAAGCGCTGTGACAAAATTCTACCCAAGCAACCGCGGCGGCTATTGCGACCACCACATGGTTATCAGAACACTCAATCCCGCATCGATGCCGCGTTACTGGGGTACGAGGTGGTTACCTGGAATGCTGCTGGCTATGACTGGTCAGGCGAGGACGCTGATGCGATCACCGATCGACTTCTCGAGGAGATCCAGCCGGGAAGCATCGTCCTGCTGCATGACTCCTTATACAAAACGCTTGACCTCAGCTATCGCGATCGACAACCAATGCTATGCGCGCTTGAGCGCCTCTTCTCTAAGATCGGTGACTCCTACCGATTTGTCACGGTGTCGGAGCTACTGGAGATTGGCCTGCCAGAACAGACACTTTGGGTGCGAAAACCCAAGCAGGATGTCCTGGCACGGCTCATAACAGCGGAATAGAACAACCGGACCGGTACGGCGGCGCAGTGTCTGCGCTCCCACCTCACCGGCCGACAGATCGCGCCAACCGCCTCCTCGCACTGACCAGGAAGCTGCCCGCCCTCACCCAGTAAGTCAGCACGTGCCATCTCGCCAGGATTCTGTAGAGCGACCGGACGTTCATCTCTTTTCCCCGCCACTTCGTATAAACTGGGATTTCACTGTTTTCCAGGATGTAGACCAGCGCCCGGTATTCAGACGGGTGCTGCTGAAGAATCGATTGCCTGAGCATTCTATGAAAGTTCGGGAAACGTTCAAGATCGGCCCGGTTGATCCTATAGATTCTTTCCAGGAACATCGTGTACCCTACGAGGGACCTTCGGGAATCCTTCGACAGACTGCTCTCGTGCTGCCTGTAATACATGCTAATGCCGGGCGCATATATACACCGCACATCGTCCTGCAAGATCCTGTAATAGAGCTCAAGATCGGCAACGGTCGGCATTTTTTCGTTCATCTTGTACTTGTCGAATATGTTTCTCGTCAACAACATAGAGTTCAGCGTAATCGGCGTGGGCGTTGCCAACCCCCTCTTGCGGCTCACAATCCTCTGGGCAATCTGCTGCCTCGACAGTTCACCCACGATGATTTGCGCATTGGCGGGGTTCGGGCGGCTTTCATTCGCATAAACAATTTCGTAATCGGAGTAAACGATTACGTACGCATGATCACCCCGAAATCTGACACCAAGCTCAACCTGGTTCGCAATCTTATCAGGCGCGATCCAATCGTCGGAATCGAGCACGTGCACCCACTCGCCACAAGCATGTTCCAACCCATGGTTTTTAGCCGACGCCTCGCCTCCGTTGTCTTGATACAAGTATTTTACACGGCTGTCTTTATCCAGATACTCCTGGACCACGGCCCTGGTATCGTCCGTGGATCCATCATCGACAACGATACACTCCAGGTTGTCGTACGTTTGATTGATCACGCTGTCCAGACACGGGCGGAGGTAACGTGCAGAGTTATAACAGGGGACCACTATCGAAACTAAAGGCTGGTTGGCCATTCGCAACCCTTTCGCTCGCATGAAAAACAAGCCCAGACATGGCAATTAAATCCGGGCCACGCCCTGACCCTTCGAGCAGTAGCGTTCGTCTTTCGCCACACGCCCGCAGTGCTCCCCGTCTTTCCATAATCCGCGACTCCCGGACACACATTCCACGACATGTGAGCGTACGTCATACCAAGCAGGACAGCGGCGCGCAAAGACACCCCGGGTCAGCGAACAGGGGCCTTCAGTCTCCTGCGAAAGGCACGCGCCCAACTGCGTGGCGCCAGGGGCGGTGGCAGCTGGCTGTATCCAAACATTCGATACACCTGCCCGTACATCCTGGCCCTGTCGACAAAACCCGGGATGCCCGAGGCCTGTCGGTACGCCTTCCGACACAGAAACGTCGTCGCGTCCTGGTATACCGCTTCCCGCTCCGGTTCTGCCACCAACTCCATGACCACTTCGCGGAGGTACAAACAATCTTCCGCCCAGGCTAATGCCCGGCTGGGGTGGGCCCCGAAGTTTTCCCCGTGGCGCCGGAAACTCGCCTTGACATCTCGTACGTCCGCTCTCCCCAACTCCGATGCCAGACGCAGGAGCGCCACTCCATCCTGGAAAAGATAGCGTTTGGAGTGGAAGCCTCCAAGCCGTTTCAAGCCCTCGGTGTTGAACAAAGTGTTGGGAATATAATGTGCGGTGCGGCCGGTGAACCACGCGCGCACAAACTCCTCGAACGAGAGACCCTCTGCTGAGTTTTCCGACTGCGACAGAACATGGCCATCTCCATCGATAATTCGTATCCCGGTCCTTATGACACCGGTATCGGACCGCCCTTGCAGGGCCTCAATGCACACACTGACGAAGTCCGGGTCAATGAGATCGTCATCATGCAGCAGGAGAAAATAGGCTCCTTTCGCCTGCTCGACACAGAAGTTGAAGTTATTGGTCCCGCCGATACTCTCTTTGTGGCGAATATACCGAAGGCGTGGGTCGGCCCTGGATTGAATGAATTCTTCTGTGCCGTCGGTGGAGGCGTTGTCGGAAACAATGATCTCAAGGTTCGGATAGTCCTGGTTCAGGGCGCTGTCCAGCGCCAACGGCAAATACCCTTCGGCCCGATTATAGGTGGGCATCCCGATACTCACGAGCGGTTGATACTTTAGAGACATGGCCTTGCTCCAATTGGAAAATCAAACGGGCTGCGGCATCTACCATCACGCATGACGAAAGGCATTACGAGCGTCACCAAGCCGCCGCCTAACTATCCCGTACAATATTGTAACGCCCCGGCGCTCCCTGCGGACTTGGTGATTTCACGGTCGACAAAGCCACCTTCCACAGCGCGATGCCGACCGGGGCTCAGCTGGCAGTGAAGCAATCGCGAGGAGCCGACCCGGAGGCCGATCACAACCTCTGCATTGCAACCATCCGGGCGAACCGACTTTCATTGTTGTCTCGGAGCGCATCGTAACTACCCTCCTCGACCAGGCGTCCCTTGTCGAGCACGAACACCTTGTCCACATTGCGAATAGTGGCAAGGCGATGAGCAATCATGATGATGGTCATTTTTCCGCGTAGCGCATCGATACTGCGCTGGATCGCCTGTTCAGAATCAGAATCAAGCGCGCTTGTTGCCTCGTCGAGGATCAGCAGGTTCGGGCGCTTGAAGAGCTCACGAGCGAGGAAAAGGCGTTGCCGCTGACCACCGGACAGGCGCACCCCGCGATCCCCGACGAGGGTGCCATAACCCTCGGGGAGCGATTCGATGACATGGGCGATATGCGCCTGGCGCGCGGCCTCACGAACGCGCTCAAAAAGGAATGGGTCTTTTTTGATATCGCCCTGCCAAAGGCAGATGTTGTTGGCAATGGTATCGTCGAAGACCACGGTTTCCTGCGACACGAAACCAATCTGCGTGCGCCACGAAGACAGCCGGACCGTGTCCCCTGGAGTGCCGTCAATCAGGACCTGGCCTCTCCGCGGCCTCAGCATCAGCGTCAGCAGGTCCACCAGCGTGGATTTTCCGGAACCGGATTCGCCGACAAGCGCCACCGAGCTTTGTGCCGGGATCACGAGCGAGACGCCATCCAGGACATCGGCCTGGTCGTCACTGTACGCAAAGTGGACGTCACGCAACTCAATCCCTTGAGCCAGGGGTCCAATCTCCTCGTCACCATCCGGTTCCCGCTGTTGAGCCTGAATCCGGAATTCGTCGTGGACCATTTCGACCCCGCCGACCTTCGCCAATGCGGATTGCCAATGGTGCTGGAGCTGCAGGATACCTGAAAGCCCCCGATAAAAGAGCAGGATGGACACCAATATCGGCGCCACCGGCTGTTGCAGCCAGATCATCTGCACCATCAGAATGAGCAAAATGGCAATCACGGTTAGCGGTTCGCGGACCGCTTTGGTAAATGCCTTCGCCACCTCCATACGGATAAACTGCCCTGTCAAACGTCGGATGGATGACAGGGTCTCCTTCCGCACAGTCGCCCCCTGTGCTGTGGCCGTCAGATACTTGTAGGCGTGAAGAGACTGGATCACCAGCTTCGACAGAACGCCCGCTTCCTCGGCATTTCTTCTGGATAATTCACGGACATAAATGTTCAATTTGTAAAATGCGGCAAACAGCATTACCCCTACAATGATTGCCATCACGCCGAATCGCCAGGCTACGATGAACGCCGCAATGAAATAAACCGCGACCATGACCAGACTTTTGCCCAGATTGATCATCGCCTCGAACGCCACCATGAAATCCTGTGTCTGTTTATTCAGGACATTCACGAAATGACCGGTGTCCCGTGATACGTAGTGCTCCAGACGCATCCGGCTGTACGCGTCGTACAGCCGTCCCTTGAGTTCGCGCAGCAATCGCCCCTTGAGGTAGGCGGTGTATCCATAAGCGAGAAAGAGGAAGACCCCCTTTAGAAGGAAGAATGCCGCGATCAGGAGGAGAATCGCGAGCGTCGAACCGCCTATCCCGAGCCCGTCCAGAGCTCTCGCGAGCCAGGCCCCGAACCCAGTTGCCGCGTCGGCGCCCAAACCATCGAGGCTCTGGACCAGCGGCAACAGCATCACGATCCCAATTCCTTCAGCGAGTGCCGCGAGCACGCCCAAGCCGAAAACGAGGTACATCCGCGTGCCGACGAACGACCGGAAGATCCCCAGGTAACGCGGGATATCCCGTATGGGATCGACAGTTGTCCTTCTACGGCTATTCGCCATACCGGTTCCAGAGCGATTGCTGCCTCAGAGGCGTTTCCGACTCGACTTGAGCGTCAGAATGCGCGCCGAAGACGAAACGCGGGTCATTGCAAGTTGGCGCCGGGCGCGGCGGGCAGATGATCATCGGAAATCCGGATCGTACTCTTCATGAATAAGAAACGTACTTGTTGCCGCGCCCTCTTCGGCACGCTCGTAGAGCACGTAATGCCTCCTCACAGTGTCGCCCGGGCGATAAGTCATGGAGGCTTGTACCAGAGCTTTCCCCGGGCTAAGAGCTTTCGCCCAGTCAATCGCGACGTCGACATGTGCAAACGTCTCACTTAGGTAAGCCGGGTAACTTGGGTTCGAAAGTAACGGGGCCTTGTCCTTCCGGAGATCACCAGCGGTGAGCGACTTCATGGTTGCCGTATCCCCTTGCCTTTGCGCCTCGAGATAACGCGCGACCGTTTGCTTTGCATTTTGTTCAGACACAGTCTGCGATCCGTGAACGTTCAGAAGAAACAGCGGAAGCAGAAAAACGAGATACAAAACCGCGACTTTGACCATAATCAAATACCGAGCTCCTCGAGCGGCCTCACGACCACGACGTAGTTGGCGCTGGCGCCAGCTGCCCCGTCGGCCATGTTGGCGCCAAGCGTCACACGGCCTTCCGGATAATCGTTGTGGAACACCTGCAAGGATGGGGCACCTGGATTTGTCGTGGCGATGGTGACACCGGTATCCTGGTAGTCGGACATCCAGCCCGGAAGCGCGCTTGCTCCCGCATCATAGGCAACAAACACGCGAACGGATCGGTCGACATCGAACGAGATAGATTCCATACCCGAATCATCCGCCTGGTCGTTTGCGGTGACGACCCATATTCCGTCAACAAGGATCTCGGGGATAGCCGCCAGAACGTAATCGCGGTCAACATAATAGGCGTTGCCGGCTTCGAGAAGATTCTGTTTGATGTAAGGAGGCTGGACGGATGGGGTGAGGTTGTCCAGAACAAAAGGTTTCGACACAGGCGCCAAGGGATCGATAGCCTGTTGCCAGAGGTTTGCCATGACGGCGTATCCCAGGGAATTGGGGTGCAGCATATCGTGAAAAAGGCTTACCCGATTGACATCGGGGGAAAGAAAAAACGAGAAGAAATCGGGGCCCAGGATGATATCTTCGAGCTCGTTAACGATAACCGAATTGTACTCTTGAATGTTCTGGTTACGCTGAAGGGCAAGAGGGTCCGCAGAAGGATCGTCGGTGGTTCGATTACCGAAAACCGGCGGAATCCGGGCGACCAACACGCTTTTTCCCGCATCCCGCAGTTCGCCAACGATCGTTTTCATATTGCCCTTGAAGGTGCCCGTGCACGCACTTCCGGAGCAACCACTGCCGCTCGGCACCGAACTGTTCGAGTCGTTGGTGCCAAGCATCACCAGCGCCTTGGTGCTGCCTGGGTGGCGGGCGAGTATGGACTCGACCCGTTGGATGGTAGCCGCCGACTGGTCGCCGCTGAACCCCGCGTTGTAGACGATCACCGGCCGCTGCAACGACGCGTCGAGCAGGTCGACCAGATTGGCTTGATAACCCCGGTTCGCGAGTATGCGGCCACTCTGTGAGCGGTTGTCGCGAGAATAGAAGTCCCCGAATCCGTTGGTGATGCTATCGCCAATGGCAATAAGATATTCTCCGTTTACCCCGACATTGGAATTGGTGTCACGAGCCAACTCCCGACCGGCGCCGTCCTGAAGGATGACCTCGAGAACATAGTCCCCGGCAGGCGGAGCTGGAAAAAGAACCTGAAACGGGGGCGTTACATCGGTGACGGGCGGCGCTGACCCGAGTCGGAATTCGGCCTCGGAACCGGAAGGCAGTCGAGGTGCGACCGCCTTCGCCTGGATCGGATCGGAAGTGCTTACTGTATGTGAAAACGGCGTGGCGATGGTGATCGACGGGCTTGGGGAGGGACCCGAAATGGTCACATTGCCAAATGACGCCTTGTCTTGCGTATAGAGAGCGATGGTACCCGCAGGGAGCGCATCGTCTTCGACGGCAAATACAGCCTCTTCGTTTATCCATACCTGGATCTGATTTCCGGTAACGTCGATCGTGTAGCGAATCGACTGGCCATGAATGTCGCCGCGTCCATTTACAGCGAGCGGCGAGAACACCCCATCGACTTTTCGTTCGAGTCGCGTAAATCCGTATTTGCCGTTTACTGATAGCCGGTAATAGTTGTCATCGTCTTCGTAACGGAACATGATGCCAAGATCTTCGGCGCGCTCGGATGCTAGCGATACGGCGTCTACGTTAAACCGGTAATCCGAAAGGGCAAGGCCGGTCTCCAGATAGGCATACGTTCCCAGGTGATAGCTACCGTCGAACGATACTCGTAGCCGTTCGACACGATTTTGCTGGTGCAACTCGCCGTCAATAACCTCCCATGACCCGGGTCGATCGGGGACATTGTCCACGAACACCCACCCATCCGCCCCGCTCTCAAACTGCTCTGTCAGCGAAACGTTGAGTTCGACAGTGGCGGTACCGGTGAGCCCTGGCTCGTTCCCATCCGTGGCGGTGAAGGTAACCTGGTGCGGGCTGGACGCGATGTCGGCGATCGCGGGGGTCCAGCTGAACGTGCCGGTGCCATCCACGTTATCGGCAAACTCGGCGCCGGGAGGCATACCGGATGCGCTGAGCGTCAGGGGCGGTGGCCCATCCGGGTCCTTCGCGGTCACTTCGAAACTCACCGGCTCATCCACGGCGATCCAGAGATCATCGGGTACGGCCAGCGTCGGGGGTTGGTTGGCCTCGACCGTGATGGCGACGGTCTCGATCGCCATCGCACCATCGCCGTCAGTTGCGTCGAACGCCACGACGAAGGGGCTGGAGGCAGCATCCTCATTCGTGGGCATCCAGGCAAAGGTACCAGTGCCGTCGAGGTTGTCGACGAATTCGGCGCCCGCGGGCAAACCATTAGCGGAGAGCGTCAGCGGCGGCGGCCCGTCGGGATCCGTGGCGCTCACTTGAAAATGCAGCGCGTACGGTGCTACCACCGCCTGGTCGGGGATCGCGTCAAACACTGGTGGCCGGTTGCCGATGAGCACGTTGATAATGACCTTCTCATCAGTCGTCGCGCCGGCCGTGTCGGTCGCACTGAAGATCACCTCGAAGGGGCTGGCACTGGCATCGGCATTTGTGGGTATCCACCTGAAGGTACCGGTGCCGTCAAGGTTGTCGATAAAGCTGGCGCCCTCTGGTATCCCGGCCGCAGAGAGTGCCGGTGGTCCGAGGCCGTCAGGGTCCGTAGCGCTGACCACGAAACTCAGCTCGTTGGGTGTCTCCACGGTTTGCTCGACCATGGCCGCAAACACCGGCGGTTGGTTCTGCATCGGCTCGGTGTTCGTGGACGACCCGCCTCCGCATGCCGCCAAGAGAAATGGAAGCACAACGAGAATCGCAGCGCGGAAAAAGCGAGCCGATCCAATGCGGCGCAACATGCTCATACCGGTCAGCAACGCCATTCTTGGTTCGAGATCAAAGTTAATCGGATCTGCAATCTGAGTACCATGAAGGTAAAGGAGCGGCCTAGCGGCCCTTAGCGATGTGCTGCTTCAACCATCCTGTCATTTCGAGCGAGCCGCGTGATTAATGCGCGTAGCCATTGAACAACCGAAGACCGGCCCGCAGGCTGGGCGCAGCGAATAATCCAAACCCTGCACGTTAAATCAAACACTATTGGATCGCCACGATGCTTCGTTCTTCGCGATGACGGCTCAATCAGCCTTTCCTCAACGCCAGATACCGCAGGTGTCGATCACAATCTTCTCCTGCAGCGTGCCTGGTGGCAGCTTGCGGAAGGCCCGGTGCGCGACAAGGCCGACCAGGATGTCGGCCTCGGCCAGCGCCTGCTCGATACTGACGTGTTCCACGCCAGCCTCCACCAGTGCC
>PWNM01000547.1 GCA_003557825.1 Candidatus Hydrogenedentota bacterium
GATGATGACCTCCTCAGACGGGGAATACCCGAACAAGGCGCGTATAATGTCTTTATATCCCTGTGCCGATGCCTCGAATGCCACGCCCACAAGATTGCCGTTTTAGTCATAGACGGCATACACAACTTGCGTTCCCGTCTTGGGTTCATCGACTTCGACAAAACTCTCGTTGGTCACCTCGAAAGTAGTGCGGCTGACCGCTCCAGGCAATACTGAAAATACAGCATCTTCAAGGGCTCGTCGTCGATTCGCAGTGATCCGATCTTCAGTTAATGAAACCGTGATGACGATAAGGAAGCCCGACAATACGGCTACGCTGCCGAGGGTGCGAATCATGGCCCAACTACTGGGCATTTGCGCACTGGGCGCCATCTGGGACGCATCGTCAGTCATGACGTAGCCTCCTTTTTTCGAGCGCCGTATATTCGGGGCTGCGTGAAGTAGTTGATGATGGGTGTCGCGGCATTACCAAGGAGAATGGCATACATCACGGCTTCGGGCAGGCCCCCTTTCAATCGAATAATCACAACAAGCACCCCAATCATAGCGCCAAATATCCAAGCGCCGAGCGGCGTGGTGGGAGACGATACCATATCGGTTGCCATATAGACGGCTCCCAATGCGAGCCCGCCCGAAAGCAGCATGAATAACGGCGATGGGTATTGGCCTGAATCAACCAGCCAAAAAGCTCCACTCAGGATAAACACGGTACCGAAAATGGCAGCGGTAATCCGCCAGTCCATCATGCGGCGGGCGATAAGATATATGCCGCCGAGCAGTATAAGGGCGGCGCACGTCTCTCCGGTAGATCCCGCTATGCGTCCCAGCAACAAGTCGCCATAGGTGATGGCCTGAAACGCTTCAGAACCGATATCGCTTTTCATTAACATAAGCGGCGTCGCGCCGGTAAACGCATCGACGCCCAATGCCTCAACATATTCACCTATTTCGGAGGGCGTAGAGAAAGGGAACGCAAGCGTGGAAGGAAACAGACTTACAAAACGGTCTGCTCCAAAAGCAGGCGCCCAGGTTGTCATCGCGGCAGGAAACGCGGCCTGTAGAAACGCACGCCCTACCAAGGCCGGATTGAATACGTTAAATCCGAGACCGCCAAACAAAACCTTGCCCAGCCCAATGGCGACCACACCGCCAAGAGCGGTCATCCAGAGCGGAAAAGTCGGCGGCAAGGTCAGCCCCAACAGGAGGCCGGTAATGACCGCGCTCCAGTTGCCTATGGTGGTTGGCTTCCCGGAAATCCGGCAGATGGCATCTTCGGCAATAACACAGGCGGCCGTCGACGTGATGAGGAGTAGCACAGCACTTGTGCCGAAGGCAAACACGGCAAAGGCGCACACAGGAAGAAGGGCCAACACCACGTTGAACATAATAGTTTCAACGGTGAGGCTCGATTTAATATGGGGGGAACTGCGCAGTTCCATCGCCGGCTCTTGCATTGGATACTGTATTACAGTCACGTAACGCTCCCCTATTGACATCGCCCTGAACGGACGGATGTTACTGCTTCTTCGCTTCTGCTTTGCGTTGGCGTACTATGGATTTTGCGATGCGGAAATACTGCACCAGCGGAATGCCCGAGGGACAAACATACGTACAACAGCCGCATTCGAAGCAATCCATCAGATTGTGCTGTTCGGCCATTGCTTCGTACTCGGTATATTGCGCCAGCAATCCGAGTTGTGAGGGATTGAGGACCATGGGGCACGAATGCACGCACGTGCCGCACTTAATACAAGGCAATGCACTATCGTCATTGATGGTCGGCAACCCCGCCTTGGTTAAAACGAGAATGCCCGTAATCCCCTTGACAATCGGCATCTCAAGCGAGCTTGCCGACGCCCCCATCATAGGGCCCCCAAGAATAACCTGCGATACTTCATCACCGCGGTAACCGCAAAAATCGAGCACATATCGCAGTGGCGTACCCAGGGGGGCGATATAGTTGCCCGGTTTGGTTACGCCAGGGCCGGTAACAGTAATGACCCGCTCGACAAGCCCCTGGCCTCGCGGGAGTAATTCACCAATCTGCGCCAGTGTGGCCACATTGAACACTCCCACGCCGCAATCGATCGGTAGCCCGCCCGACGGTACTTCACGGTCGAGCAGGGATTTGATCAACATTTTCTCGGCGCCTTGTGGATACTTGGTCTCGCAGACGCCCACGCGGATGTTTTTTCCCTCGGGGACGTTGGCTTCAAGCGCCTTGATGGCTTCGGGCTTGTTATCCTCAATGCCGACAATGCCCTCTTTCGCGCCCATGGCCTTCATAACAATCTCAAGGCCTTTAAACACCGCTTTGGGATACTCGACCATGACCCGATGATCCGTGGTCAAGTACGGCTCGCACTCACACCCATTGGCAATCACTGTATCGCAGTTTTTGCCTTCGGGGACCGATAACTTCACATGGGTCGGAAAGGCGGCTCCGCCAAGCCCGACTACACCCGTAGCCTGAACCGCCTGGATCAGCTCTTCTCTCGAAAGCAGGTCAATGTCGATGTCATGTCCATAAAGCACCTCTTGGCTCGACGATGGATAAGGCCGGATATAAATGGCCGGCGACATCAACCCACGCGCATCACGGGCCAGCTCAATCTGTTCAACCACTCCCGTAGCAGGCGCATGCATCGGAACCGACATAAATCCATCGGCTTCAGCGATAGGTTCGCCTCGGACAACCTCCTGCTTCTCGTGCACAATCGGTTTGGCCGGTGCTCCGGTATGCTGAGACAGCGGCACGAACATTTCCGGAGGAAAGGCCAACCGGCGGATCTTCGAATCCTCGGTTGCTTCCTTGTACTCCGGAACATGTATTCCTTGGGGGAAGGAATGTTTCCCCATCCAACGTGCCAGCAACGACATAGCAGCCCTTTTCTATGTGGTCCGTGGTTTACGATTCCCTCTCCGGCCCTCTGTTATAAGAGGGCCGGAGAGATAGGAAAAACGTTACTTGTTGAACTTTTCAGCTCGTTTGATCAACTTCTCAACGCCCTTCTCGGACTTATCCGCAGGGAGTCCAGGCCGAATGCAGCGGGCCGCGCACTTCTCAGCCGCTTTCACGATGTCCTTGAACGGCCCCGCTTTAGGATCCTTGATGTAGGCCTGTTTCTTGTCGTTCCAAGCAAAGATCTTGGGGTTAATCAGGACGCATTCGCCGCATCCTGTGCACTCCTCTGAAAATAGTTCTGGGGGCTGGTAGCCATCGCCAGCGCTCATATCTTGTTCTCCTGCCGACTTTTCAGTAGCCGGTGCTTCGGAGCTGCCGCCATTACCGGATGCGCCACTTGGTGCGGAAGCCTGTGCCGGGGCGGGAGCCTCGGCCTGTTGGGCCATCGCGGCCACGGCGCCCTCTGAAACGCCGGCAATCTGCAGCAGTCCTGTTGTCAGTTTCTGTACAATTTCTGCCCGGGCCTGTTCGGCAATCGCTTCGGTGTCCACTTCCGGCTCGATGGCCAGGAACGACTGGAGCAGGGTCCAGAAGTCGCGGCGATCTTCGGTTGACTTCACAATGGACTCCGACACGACTACACGAGACAGCCGGCTTTTCTTATCTACCGCCCACACGAAGGGATGCTTGTCTTCGCGGTCATCCTCGGAGAGTTCGAGGAACTCGGCCAGAGGAACCATGTCTTCGTTCCAGGTATCGCGTGGGGCTTGCTTGAAGTGCTTCCGGAAACGAGCTTCCGACAGGGCAAAGTCCGCGAAGGTCAACGGCATTTCCATCGTAGCCGGATTACCGTCCTCGTCGATGTAGGACAGCGTATACGCAGGCCACTTCTGGTCAAGCGCCGGGTTACCCTCAAGATCAAGGCACTCTTCCTGGGTCACGCCATTGTCGGGATTGTACCGGAAGAGCGGATAGGCGCGCGACTCGACGGCCAGTTTTGCCTGGAACTTCGCCAAATCGTCGCCGATTCCGTGTTCGGGCATGCACGGCGCATATACGTTAAACAAGGCCGGCTTTTTGCTCATTAAGCCTTCGATAAAGCCTTCAAGCATATGACTTGGATGTGAAGGGCTGCCCTGCAACACATAGGTTGTGCGATGGGCCATGGCGATGAGGCCGATCTCTTTGCGGATCTCTTCTTTACCCTGCTGCGCCTTGCCGTACTGGGCCATGTCGGAGACCTGTCCGTAGAATCCGGACGTACAGGCCTGCCCCCCTGTGTTCGAGTACACCTGGGTGTCGAGGCAGATAACCTTGATGGGTTTGCCCGACATCATTAACCGCGAGAGGTTCTGGAATCCGATGTCGTACAGCGCGCCATCGCCGCCTGTGGCCAGCACCGGCGGGCAAAGATAGAACTCTTCATCCGAGAACCGAGTCCAGTCGAAATACTGGAGTTTTTTATCAAGATCAGCCGCAGGAAGGCCTTCGAGCTCGTGTTCGGCCATGCGGATTGCTCTGAATCCATCCGCCATCTTGGACATGTGGCCTTCGAATATACCCATCGCCAAGGAGGTGCAATCCTGGAACAGATGGTTGGTCCAAGGGAACGGATAGGGGTTGTAAGGGAACGTCGACCCCCAAACCGAGGTACAACCGGTGGCATTGGTCATACCCATGCGGGAACGACCCTGGCCGGTCACGCCTTTGGTATATTGCCAGTGCAAGTGCTTCAACTTGGTGAGTATCTGAGTGACCCGTTTCAGCCAATCGCTGTCCAAGGGCATGCTCACCTTGTTCTTGTCCAAAGTGGCGGTGAGATTCGAGAGCGTAAGCTCCTTGTCCCGCAGCTCGGACATCGCGCGATCCATGGCATTGGTGTCACTCACATCCACGGATTCGGCCAAGCGCAGGCGCACGTGCTTCTCGAAACGCTGGATCAGGTCTTCGAGTTTTTCCACATGGGACTTGACGCGGGGCTGCATCAGCGCTTCGATGGTGGCGACAAACAATCGCATCACCGTCTTTTCACCACAACCCAAGCAGGCGCCATCACCGCATACGATGGACTTATAGATGTCCTTGTCGAGCAGGATGGTGTCCAGGGCGCCCACGGCCTCTTCGAGATCGTCCACACGAATGTACTCGGGCTTTGTGTTGGGCAGAGCCATCCAGAAGTCCCAGTTGCGGCGCAGCTTCTCAACACTTTCCACGTTCTGCTGCACTTCTTTTAGGGCATCTTCCGGGCAAACCTGCACGCATTCCTGACAGCCTTTGCAGGTGTACGGGTCGACAGTGATGGACAACAAGCCACCGCTACCCTTGCTTTCCTTCTCTTTGAGGGTATAGTAAGGCTTGGTGATCCCGAACTGGAAGTCCCTCAGGATATCCATCATGAGGTTGATTTCCTGTTCAAGAGAATCCCGGGCCGCGCCGCTCAACGAGCTTTCGGCCAAGGTGGCGTCCACCGCCGCATTCAAATAATTCAGCACCGAGTCTCCCTCGCTACCTTCATCAATGAGCGCGCGCAGCTTACTTTCCAATGTCGGAATAGCGCGACGCAATTGCTTGACGGGCTGATGATCAGCTTCGATGCGCTTGGCAGCCGTCTCGAAAATATCCGAGATGGTGTTCACCAATCCCGGAATCGATGAGTCCGGGCAGACCGTCCAGCAGTTGCCACACCCGGTGCATCGCTCGGGTATCCATTCGGGGTGGTTGAAGCGAATACCCGTCATGTCCCGAATGACACCGGTGGCTACAGGGATAAGGCTCATGCCGATGAAAGGATCGGCCAAGTTGTCATTGGCCCTCCCTGTGAGATACAGGCTTGCGGTCTGTTCCCAGAACCGGTGGATATCGGTCGCGGGAGCATCACTCTTAGGCATTGACCGCAGCATGAGCGGAAGCTCCGCCTTGCGGGTCGCGCCTTTATCGGCTTGTTTCGGAGCACTGACCTTCTTGTCAGTGATCTCGGTCATCTCGGTAAATCCGCGGCGCACGACCTTCATGTTGTCGTCGACAATACGCCGGCCTTTCGCGCCGAATTTGCTCTCGAGCTGGTGCTCGATAGCCTTAAACAAGGAATCTTCGGTCAGTTTTGACTGCTCCATTACGGGGGAAGCGGCGAAGAAAGAGCCCATGAAGGCGATACCTTGCATGCGGAACTGGAGCTCGGGGTCGGTCGCAATTTCGCGGGCGATCTTGAAGCCATCGACATAGAACACCTTGATATCGTTGTCGATGATGATCTTTTGGTAATTGGGCGGGAACTGCTCTTCCCATACTTCCTCAGGCGAGGACAACTCGCTTTGGATAATGAACACCCCGCCTTTCTTGAGGCCGGCGAGAGGATTCGAATGGTTAAACACGTTCGGGTCCGGAGAAAGCACCACGTCCACATAATAATATTCGCTGTTGATGCGGATGGGTTCCGGGGCTGCGGACATGTAATAGGTGGTCGGCTGGCCTTTTTTCTCCGACCCGTATTTCGGATTGGCCTTGATGTGGTACCCGAGCAATTCGAAGAGGGTCATCGCCAAGTTCTTACCAGTGGTGATGGCTCCCCACCCGCCGATGGAGTGGAACCGCACCGTAATGCTGTTCTTCGGCATCAGGTTGGGATTCTCACTGCCACGTACAGACAGATCCTTGATGTCCGGATAGGCTTCTTCGAGCTGCTGCTGATACACCTCTTGTTTAGGGGTATAGGCCTTTTCGCGGATGAAATCGATGGACAGATAGAACATCTTGCTGTTCTTACCATCGGGAAGCATGTTTTCAACAGCGCCGATGAGCGCTTCGGGCTGGAGGTCGCGACTACCCATACCAAAAGAAGAGGAATACAGCGCGGGGAGATCGTCCGCGTTCTTGTAGGTGTCGTACTCGGGATAGGGCGCGCCCTTACCGTTCGCCCGTCCGTTCTCCGCACACTTGCTCAGGGCGGCGCGGGTCTCACGGATGATGGGCAGATCCTCGGCAAGGGGTTGATCGAGGCGTTCGAGGATACAGACGCCTTTTTTCCCCTTGAGGATTGGTCCCAGCATATCGCCGGGGAAAGGTCGGAACATGGTGAGGTTAACCACGCCAATTTTAATACCCCGGGTTTCGCGGAGATAATCGGCAACTGCTTCGGCGTTCGGTACTACACTGCCTTGTCCGAGAAGGAGGTATTCGGCGTCGTCGGCGCGATAGGTCGATACGCGGTTGTAGCGCCGGCCGGTTAGATTGTAGAACTCGTCCATGGCCTGGTCGGTCAGAGCGGCCACATGGTCAAAGAAGAAGGGCCGCTGAGCCGCAACGCTCTGCATGTAGGAGTCTTGGTTCTGCACGACACCGGCCATAACGGGATTGTCCACGTCCCACAGCTCGGGGATGCGACGACGACGCGGACCGTACATAAGCCGTTGCGCCGGTGTAGGGCAATCGATGATATCGTCGGGGCGACCGAGGAATTCCGCGATCAGATCGCGCTCAGGCAGCATCAGCGACTCGATCAAGTGGGTTGTGAGGAACCCATCTTGCCCGACAACGCCCGGTGTTAACGCCAATTCGGCGATACGGTGGGCGATAATGTTGAGGTCGCAGGCTTCCTGCACGTTTTTGCCCATGACCTGGAAGAACCCGGTATCGTCCACCGCGTGGTAGTCATCGTGACCGGCGTGAACGTTGAGGGTGGCCTTCGTCATGGCGCGGCAACCGATGTTCAGGATGTAGGTCAGCCGTTTTCCGACAGCGGCATAGAGCGATTCGTGCATGTATGCAATGCCCTGGCCGGACGAGAAGTTGCAGGAGCGCAGACCGGTCATCGAAAGACCCGCAGTAACGGCAGCCGCAGCATGTTCGCCTTCCGGCTCAATGAAGATCAACGGCCGATCGGAGATGTTGATATGTCCGGCCGCAGACGCCTCCGCCCAGAATTCGCCCATCTGCGTGGATGGCGTGATGGGATAGGCACCGGCGGCATCGCTCGACTCGCGTTCGCACATGATTACGGCCGTATTGCCGTCCATTGCTTCGCGTATCCCGGGGTACTTGAACTCGTTTTTCTTTTCCTTCATGACTTTACCCTTGTGGATTCTTGTCCAAAGCTTGGTGGGGAAATCCCACACGCGGAATTGATGTATACTTAACCGACCGGTAGGGGACTCTTGCGGACCACCTTCTTGGCGGCTTCCCCTTTAATCGGACCTTTCTCATCGTCCAGCCACACAATCGCGCCGGTCGGGCACCGTTGGATGGCTTCCATGGTCGCCAGATGATTTTTTGAGTAATCAACCACGGCGAGGTTGTTTTGTATGGATATCAGCTCATCTGGAGCATCCATGGCGCATCGACCGCAACCGATACAGGCGACTGCGCATTCGGCCTCGGCGATATCACCCCGCGCCTCGTTCATACAGGCTACCCACAGGCGATGACTGACGGGGTGTATTGAATACAGTCCGCGGGGGCAGATATCCACACAATCGCCACAGGCTGTGCATTTTTCGGTATTGACCACAGGCAGCCCATGTTCGTTCATGGTAATGGCGCCGAAATCGCATACATCCTTGCAATCGCCCAAGCCCAGACAACCCCAGGCGCAGCCTTTGCCGCCGCCC
The DNA here is from genome assembly GCA_003557825.1 of Candidatus Hydrogenedentota bacterium. Lineage (GTDB taxonomy): Bacteria > Hydrogenedentota > Hydrogenedentia > Hydrogenedentales > SLHB01 > PWNM01. The sequence continues at coordinate 8,509 of PWNM01000547.1, forward strand.
GAGACCAAGTGGGCCGCTCGGCAGGTTTGCATCCCTTTGTATAAGGCCCGAATCCGCGCTACATTTATGCCGCCGGCACAGGCCAACCGAGCCACCCGTTTCTCCCGACTACCCACCGAAACCCCGAGGAACTGTGCGATTTCGGTGGTCATCTCAGGACTGTTTACCGGGCATTGGCCGGGGTCAATGTCGCCTTTCACTACGGCTTCCGCAAAGGTACGGCATCCAGCCAACCCACACGCCCCGCAATTGGCC
>PWNM01000629.1 GCA_003557825.1 Candidatus Hydrogenedentota bacterium
GTCGGCGAACCGACGGAGGTGGGCCAACGTGACGACCCGATGAAGGCGTCCGGCCCGGCACATCCACGGCGCTGCCATGGATACTTGAGCGGTCCGGATGCTCGCCAGGGTGGAAGGGATCCGGGTGGCTGGGTTCCAGGTGGTCGCGATCGACTACGACGGCACGCTCACCGAGGGGGACCGTCCGGATCCGGCGGTGCTGGAGGCTGTGCGCCAGACCCGGCGAGTGGGCCGTCGGGTGGTGCTGGTGACCGGTCGGATCCTGGCCGAGCTGCGTGCCGTCTTCCCGCAGGTCGCCGAGGAGTTCGACGCGATCGTGGCCGAGAACGGCGCGGTCATCGCCTCCCGTGCCGGGGTCACCGACGTGGCCGCACCCATCGATCCGGCGCTGGGGCGCGCGCTCGCGCATCGCGATATCCCGTTCCGGCCGGGGCGGGTGATCGTGGCGTGCGACGCTGAGCACGTCACGGCGGTGCTGGAGGAGGTGGGCCGGCTCGGGCTGGATTGCCAACTGGTGCGCAACCGTGCGGCGCTCATGGTGGTGCCCAGTGGCGTGACCAAAGGAACCGGACTCATCGAGGTTCTAACCTCCGAGAAGCTGCGCTTCTCGGAAGCCAGCCGCGGCTTGAGCGTGATCAGGACCTGAAGAGAGCCAGCATTCCGACGGTGGGTCGAGCCAATGCAGGGCCGAGACTTGGGGTCGCCATCCGGCTATCGCACCGCGGAAAGGGAGTCGGTTCTTCCGCGTAACCGGTTGGCGCACGACGCGCTGCTGTACTTTGCTCGCGTCGGAGAAACCTGATACGCATGCCTGTAATTGGTCCTGAGAAGTTTGGAGAAGTCATGGCGAAGAAGAAGGCTACGGCTAGCAGGAAGATGTCTGCGGAGCACAAGGCTGCTCTGGCCAAGGGCCGTGAGCAGGGACGGGTCGTGCGCGAGTACCTCGCTGCACTCGCTGAGGAGAAGAAGCCGGGACGCAAGCTGGATCCCGAGACCGTGCAACATCGGATCGAGGAGACCCAGCAGCAGGTCGATGCTGAGCCTGACCCGGCCAAGCGTGTCGAGTTGATCCAGAAGCGACTCGACTACGAAGACAGGCTCGCCGACATGGGCGAGCAGGTCGATCTCGAGGCCATGGAGAAGGACTTCGTCAAGGCAGCCAAGGAGTACTCCGAACGCAAGGGCATCACCTACAGCGCGTGGCGTGAAGCCGGTGTCCCCGCCGCCGTGCTCAAGGAGGCCGGGATCCCACGGACCCGGCGCAGTAGCGCGGCCTGAACTCACAACTCCGTGGCGCTCGCTGCTGCACTCGCCGGTAGCCGAGCAGCAGCCCGACTGGGTAGGCGACATTCGGGCCGTGGTCACCACAAACCTGGATAAAAATAAGCTCGCTGAATTGGTCGATTACTTCGACCCGGCCCAGACCCTGCTCTACGTACCCGATTGGCGCGCGCCCGGGTATGATCGGGACTACCCCAACTACCAGGACACGGTCGACGAATTCGGCCCCTTCATCGAGGAAGCCCACCGGCTCGGGTTTCGGGTCATGCCCCATATGAACTATTTCGGCGTGGATCCCTTGCATCCGGCGTTCGACCAATTCGAGCCGTACCAAATTCGCAGCCCCTGGGGCGATCACGCCAAACAATGGTGGCTCTGGGAACGGGCCGACCCAACCATCCGCTTCGCCTATATCAATCCGGCCTACAAACCCTGGCGGGATTACTTTATCGACCAGATGGTACGGTTGCACGAACGGTACGGGTTCGATGCGATTTATCTTGACCAGACGCTGGTTATCATGAACGACCACAACGGGCTCATCGGCGGCCAATCCATGATTGACGGCAACATCGCCCTGCACCAGGAACTGCGCGAGGCCCTGCCCGACGTACCCCTTGGCGGCGAAGGATTGAACGAGGTGACCTACCGCCACGAAGCATTCGCCCAGCGCCATGCCTTCGGCATTGATTTCGTCCACAGTCGCTGGGATATGGGCAAACTCGACTCGGTCCATCCCATCGCGTCATATCTCTTCCGCCCCTATACCATCATCTACGGCTACCTGGGTTATGTGCCGCCGCGGAACGACCAAATGTACGCCGCCTGGAACGAAGCCTATCAACACTACGGGGTCATCCCGACCCTGATGCACTACGACCGCAGCCTGCGGCTCGATGAGGGATTCATGAGGCAGCTGCTCGACGAGGCGGCGTTCTGGCAGCAGGAGCGGCCAGTGCTCGATTTGGACCGGGATCCCTGGCCCGACAACGCGACCTTCCTCTATCGTACCGCCGACGGCGACCCGGTGGTCCGGACCCGGGACCGGCGCCTGCTCCATGATGGGCGCGAGATTATCCGCACGCTCTACGGGAAGAGCGAAGTCGAAGCGCTGGGCAGCGTACCCGGTTGGCGGGGGTATAGCGACACGGCGATCATCGGCCTCGATCCCTACCGCTGGTATCCCTACCAACCCGAGCCGCCGGACCGTTCCCAGCTTCATGTGACCAAGCTGCCTCCGCCGTATACGCTAAAGGGCGTGGTGGATCAGCCCGACATAGGATTTGTGCGCTTCGGACTCACCCGCGATGCCTATTGGCATGCAGTGGACCATGTGAACGACACCATTACGGGCTCGCGCTGGTTCGAAGGGGGCGGACACGAGCAACCGGGCCCATTGCGCGGCGATGACGGCGCGACCTTCTATGCTTACGGCGACACGCTCCACGCCCATCCGCCCTATGACGGCAACCTGGGCACGGCGTACATGGGCTTCCCCATCGACCTGGAAAACAATGTCCACCGCTTTGTGGCTGATGTGGCCCTCGCGGAGGATGCCGTGGGCCCCGACAAAAGCGACGGGGCGATTTTCTCCGTGGCGGTGATCGAGGGGGACGACGAGTTGGCGCGGGCCGAACAGTTTACGGATCAGCATACGCCCCAGTCTCTTGAACTCGACCTAAGGCCATTCGCCGGGCTTTCCGTAACCCTCGAACTCGAGGTGCATCCCGGTCCCGACCGGCTACCTAATTTTGATTGGGCCCGATGGTACAACGTGCGCATCGAGCGCGACCATTCCGAGTCCGTATCGGTAGCCTTACGTGGCATGGGGGAACGGTCTGTCATCATCGCCGAAGGCCTGCCCTCCGTCGAAAACGACACGGTATCTCTGGACATCCCGATGCCCAGCGGCGTGTGTTTGGTGCGAGATGACCCTAAGCCAGTCTCCCTGCCTCTGAGCTTGGTGGACCGACCCTATCACGAATCTTATGTCAGCGACACCGGCATCCCCCTTAAGGATCCGTTGTACGGTTATGTGGGCCAAAGCCCCCGGACCATCGCCGGCCAGACCTACGACGGATTCCGGACCCATCCCCCCGACCAGGGCCGAGTGATGGCCGATTTTCCCATGGTCCTGCCGTCCACCCCGGCACAATTTCAAAGCTACGTGGGCCTGCCCGAAGAGGCCCAGTCCACGGGAGTGCTGTTCCGCGTCGAGGTCAACGGAAAACCGCTGGTCGAACGATTCGCCTTGCCGGAGGACGGCTGGCAACCGCTCGAAGCGGACCTTACGCCCTGGGCCGGTAAGCCTATGGTGCTTTCGTTGGTAGTGGACTCGATGGGGCGCAACGACTATGACTGGGCCGACTGGGGCGCACCGCAGCTTGTCGAAACGGAATAACGCTGGAGGAGAGAGTGAGCCTATGAGCGATCGAGTGGAACCTGCCACACCGTCGCAGCGTGTGTTGATGACCGCGCTTCTGGTACTCCCGGCGACGTTGCTGGTCATGGGGTTCTTCGCCGACTCGCCCCGGGAGATCGTGGCCGGTATCGGGCGCATTGTGGTAGCGCCCAGCGTATTGCTGACGGACTATCTTGCAGTGGGCGGGCTCGGAGCGACCCTCGTGAATGCCGGTTTGTGCGGCTTAATCAGCTGCCTGCTTATGATTTTCCTCAAAATCGAGGTGAACGGTCCCTTCATCGCGGCGGTCTACACGGTCATCGGATTCGCGTTCTTCGGCAAGAACATTTTCAACATATGGCCCATCTTCGTCGGGGTTGCCATCTATGCCCGAACCCAGCAAACGCCGCTGAAAAACTACGCCCTCGTGGCCCTGTTCGGTACCACGTTGGCCCCATTGGTCAGCTTCATCAGTTTCGGGTCGTGGGTCGAAGGGATCCCCTCGGTCCCTTTGGGCCTCACCTTCGGCGTCGCCGTCGGTTGTATACTACCGCCCTTGGCCTCGCACATGCTGCGGTTTCATGACGGTTTCAACATCTACAACATCGGCTTTACAGGCGGCATCATCGGTTCCTTTGTCACCGCCTTGCTGCGCAGCTTTCATTTTGAAGTCGAGACCATACGCATCCTCGAAGATGGCTTCAGCCCCTTCCTTAACGGCTTTTTCACGATCTTTTTTGTGGCCCTTATTCTGTGGGGCCTGTGGTATAACCGGGGCGAAACCAAACCGCTCCGTGAAGCGCTGGTCAGCATCCACAGGTCTTCGGGACGTCTCGTTAGCGATTTCACCATCATCGGCAATCACGGAGCCACATTCCTGAATATGGGCATTATGGGCCTTATCTCATTGACGTTTGTGGCTCTGTTGTCCGGCTCGCTGAACGGTCCCGTGGTGGGCGGCGTCCTGACGGTGGTTGGGTTCGCCGCTTTTGGCAAACATACGCGTAATTGCGTGCCCATTCTACTGGGCGTGTATCTCGGCTCCTTGCTCAAGGTATGGGAAAGCACAACCACCGAGGTCATCATCACCGGCCTGTTCGGCACTACCCTGGCCCCCATTACGGGGCAATACGGCTTCTTTGCCGGAATCACGGCAGGCTTTTGTCATCTATCCATCGTTATGAATGTAGGTATGTTGCACGGCGGGGTCAACCTGTACAACAACGGTTTTGCCGGCGGATTTGTTGCATCATTCCTCGCGCCCATCATTGATGCGTTCAAGCAGGACCGGCCCGAATCAACCGACTGATAGGAATCGCCATGAAAAACGAATCAAAGAAGATTTCGAGGCTCATTGACGAACTCGTCACCTACTTCATGTACGTCTTCGATTGTCCCCGTTATACGGTCCACTACGAACGGGCCGATACGGCGTTTCTGCTCGAGTTCAATTTCGAGGAGATCGATATCGAGGCCGACGCCCTCGAAGACCTGCGGTCGAAGCTTGTGGTCCGTCGCCATCCCGAGCTCGAGGACTACTACTGGCAGTTGACCGGCGAAACCCAGGACAGCAACGAGTTGGTCTTGGTTTCGATGATGTCCGATTCGATCAACGTCGACTACGAAGACCGCACCCTCCGGCTTCGGCTCCGGCGTAACCGGGTTCGCAAGGCGTAATGCCGTTCACGCCACGGACTCGACGGTTACCTGCGAGACCAGGTTGGTCACTTCGTCGGCGGTAAAATGACCGATGTCCCACGACATGGCGTTGGCCGTGCCCGCGGCGCATCCAAGCCGGGCCATCTCGGCCAGGTCCATGCCCTCGAGCAACCCAATGGCGAATCCAGCAACCAAGGCGTCGCCGCTGCCGACGGGATTAACTTCGTCGATTTCGGGCGGCCGCACGGCATATCGCTCACCTTTGCGCGACACAAAGGCCCCGTCTTTTCCCAGCGATAGCGCTACCAGCTCAATGCCCCGGTCGTGTAAGGTCTGCACGGCATCCCATTTCGCAGCGTCACTATCGAGATCGCACCCGAGCAGTTCCGATACCTCGGCCACATTTGGTTTGACCATGGTCGGTTTCACCTCAAGCGCCCGAGCCAATTCGGGACCGTGGCTGTCCAGAATGGTCATGATACCCCGTTCGTGGGCCATGGGGATAAGCTCGTGATACAGGTCGCGAATGGCCGGATCCGATACCGTTCCACTAAAGGTAACCACCCGCGCCTCGTCGAGCGCCTCCGGGAAAATCTCCAAAATACGGTCATACTCCTCCTCCGTTACCCGTGAGCCCGGCTCGAAGAACGCGGTCTGCCGATGAATGGATTCCTCGAGTACGGTTGTAATGGTCCGGGTCTGGGAGGCTACCCACACGGGGATGCACTCGACGCCATCGTCATTCGTGATCATGTCCACCACATGGGCTCCCGGATGGCCGCCAACAACCACGAAGGCCTTCGTAGGCCCTCCCAAAGCTTTGACAGCTCGGGATACATTGGTTCCTTTTCCCCCCGGGATGCAGGTACACTTCTGGGACCGCATAAAGGTCCCTATGTTGAGGGTGTCGATAAACACGGTCTTGTCGACGCACGGATTGGGCGTAACGGTCAAAATCACAGCGGCATTCCCCTTCGTTAAAACTGTATTTGGTTCACAGCATGCACGTAGCGACGGCATGGGTCAAGTCCTGCGGTTTGCGGGACTGTAGCGTTGTGGTGCATGATCCCATGTATGTCCCAATCGGGGCAATGGTCAAGCGACGATTATGGGGAGACGCACTATGAGGCTTGTACGCATCGGCGTGGCCGGCGTATCGGTAAAAGTGGGGGATTTCGCGGGTAACTGCGCCCGGATCGAGGCTATCGTCGAAGCGGCCCGCGCCAAAGGCTGTCAGCTGCTCGTAACACCGGAGCTATGCGTTTCGGGCTATAGTCTCGAAGACCGGGTCTGGTGGCCGGATATTGCTCGGCGAAGCTGGCAAGCCGTTCAACGTCTCGCCAAGGCCTGCGAAGGCATTCATGTTTTTGTCGGCCTGCCCGTTCACCACGATTCAATGATGTACAACGGGGCGGCCCTTTTGGCGGATGGCGCAGTCCACGGACTCGTGCTAAAGAAACACCTGCCCACATACAGCATCTTCTACGAAGGCCGCAACTGGACCGCCTGGCACGAGGGCGTGACCACCATTAACGGCGTACCCGCAGGCGATCTCGTGTTCCGTATGCCGTTCGGCATGGTCAGCGCCGAGATATGCGAGGATCTCTGGTCGGCCAAAATCCCGGCGCAAGCGCGCGTGCTCGCCGGAGCCGAGATCATCTGTAACCTCAGCGCGTCGCCTTTCACTCCACGGAAAAACGACCAACGCCGACGCCTCGTACGAAATGCCGCCGAAGGCCTGGCCTGCGTCTACGCCTATTCCAACCTACTTGGGCTCGACAACAGCCGTTTGGTCTTCGACGGAGGCGGTTTCCTGGCCACGCCCAACGGCATTGTGGCGGAAGGAACCATTCTCGAACAGTCCTACTGGACGCTAACGACCGGCGTAGTCAACCTCGACGACATCTCGCGGGCCCGGGCCGAAAACAGCACGTGGCGCTTGTATGCCGCCCAAAAACAAAACCTGGGTGGCGTCGAGGTTATTACCGTGAACAGCGGAGCCTATTCCGCCCCGAGCGCCGCCGACTACGCGGCTCAGTTGCCCCCCAGTTTTTTCTGGCCGCCGGAACCCTCAGAAAATCTAAGCCAACAGAGCGAGACCACAGCGTATCTTGATGAGCTTTATAACGCCTTGGTGTTGGGTTTACGGGACTACTTCGAGAAGGTAGGCGTCTTTCAGCGGTTCCTTGTGGCCCTCTCAGGCGGTCGGGACAGCGCCCTGTGCTTGCTGCTCGCCGTTGATGCGGCCAAGGCGATGAACGAAGGCCGCGACGCCGAGCGCTACGCCGAGCGAGTCTGGACGGTTTATCTGCCCAACGCAGCCTACAGCACCAGCGCCACCCAGGACGCGGCTCGGGATCTGGCCAAGGCTTTGGGCGTGCCTTTTAAGGTGGTATCCATCGCCGAGGAATCGGCTGTCGCCCTTGAAAAGGCCGAGGAACTCATGGGGTCACCCGAGGCCGTCACTCCTTTGGCCAAACAAAATCTCCAGGCCCGGGTCCGCGGCAATATGATGCTCAATTGGGCCAACAACGCGGGCGGACTGTTGCTCGTTACATCCAACCTGAGTGAGGCGGCCGTGGGTTATACCACCACAGGCGGCGACAACCAGGGCGGCTATTCGCCTATCGCCAATGTCCCCAAGACCCTTGTAAGCCGGTTGATCGAACATGTGGCACAAACTCGCGACATCGAAGCACTCAACACCATATTGGCCATTCCGCCCAGCGCCGAACTCGCGCCCGACCAGGAGGACGAAGCGGATCTCATGCCCTATGTGGTTCTTGACGATCTGCTCTACCTCTTTGCCCGGCGGCGCATGCCTCTTACCGATTGCTGGCGTTTACTGGTCCCACGCCATCCGAACCATGACCCCGAACAGCTCCGAACCTGGACCGCGTCGTTCGGTAAACTCTTCGCCTTCAACCAGTGGAAGCGCGAACAGCTCCCCGTAGCGCTCAAGGTCATGGACCTGGACCTCGACCCGAAAAGCGGTTTCCGGTTCCCGGTGACCCAAAGCATCGACGACGAACTTGAGGAATTGAGCAACGCAACATTATGATGCGTTCTTCTGAGTAGGGGAAATCGGAACCATTTGTGAGGGGAAAACCATCATGGGACATTTACGCTTTCGTCAGGTTCACCTGGACTTCCACACGTCGGAGATGATTCCCTCCGTCGGCGAATCCTTCGACCCGGAGGCCTTCGCTCGGACCCTCAAAGAGGCTCATGTCGATTCGGTTACCCTCTTCGCCCGCTGCCACCACGGCATGATCTACTACGACACGGATCTACCGGCCAAACACCCGGGCCTTGATTTCGACCTCTTGCGCAAACAAATCGAAGCCTGCCATGCCGTTGATATTCGCACGCCCATCTACATCTCGGCCGGCTTTGACGAA
>PWNM01000065.1 GCA_003557825.1 Candidatus Hydrogenedentota bacterium
AAACTCTTGATGATGGCTCCCAACATCTGTTGTGGACTCTTGCAACTCGACAGATTCGGGATAAACTCGGGGTAAAACTCTTCGACATACTTCGTCCAACCGGGTGAACAACTGGTCATCATGGGGAGCGGGCCGCCCTCCTTGATGCGTTGCACCAATTCGGAACCTTCTTCCATGATCGTCAGGTCGGCAGAGAATGAGGTTTCAAAAACATGGTCAAAACCCAACTCACGGAAACCAGCCGTCATGATCCCGTTCACATCAACCCCCGGCTTCATACCCAGTTCCTCACCGAGCGTAATCGAAACGCTGGGAGCATGTTGGACCACTACGAGTTTGTCGGGATTGTCAAGGGCATCGACAACCTCTTTGACATAGCTTTTTTCGCGCAATGCGCCGGTCGGGCATGCCATGATGCACTGGCCGCAGTAAATACAGCTTGAAACGTTTAGGCCTTCATCAAAGGCGGTACAGATGTACGAGTCGCTGCCGCGGCCTGCGAAATCAATGGCCGCCACATTTTGGATTTCCTCGCATACCCGGACGCACTTGCCACAAAGGATGCACTTATCCGGGTCGCGAACCATCGACGGACTCGATTGATCTTCCTTTTGTTTCCGCCGTTCGCCGCTGTATCGACGCTGACGGACGCCCAGCTCGACAGCCAACCGTTGCAGTTCGCAGTTGTCACAGCGAACGCAATATAGGCAATCGTCAGGGTGATTGGCCAACAACAGCTCGATAATCGTTTTCCGGGCGCGGAGTGCACGCGCTGAATGCGTTTCTACTTTCATGCCGTCCGACACGGGGCATGCGCAACTCGGCTGCAGATTGGGTCTGCCATCAATATCAACGACACACATTCGGCATGCGCCGCTTGGGAAAAGACCATCAATGTGACATAGGGTGGGTACCTCGATTCCAGCCCGGCGGAGCGCGTCGAGTAGCATTTCGCCCGGCTTGGCTTCAATCTTGCGCCCATTTGCCTCGATGGTCATCGTCTTTTGTTCTGTGGTTGCGGGCATTATTTATCTCCCTTCTTGTCGATACGCAGGAGCCGCCTGCCTTCATGCCATTCATCGAATACATCCGACGCGAATACGCTGCGGACCGATCCGGCTTCCTCGCGCGATGTAGTTGATTTTGCTTCAGCCTTTTCTTCCATGCCTGCAATGCGTACGGCGTCGTAGTTGCACACATCCATGCATGCGCCGCAGCCGATGCATTTTTCGTCAATAATGTAATGGATCTTGTTTCGAACGCCAATGATGGCGTTGGTTGGGCATTTTTGGGCGCACATCGTGCAACCTGTGCATGCTTCATCGTCGATAACAAAGGTCCGCAGCTCGGTGCAGACACCGGCCGGACACTGGCGTTCGTATATATGCGCTTCGTATTCATCGCGGAACCAACGCAAGGTACTCAGCACAGGATTGGGAGCTGTTTGCCCCAATCCGCAAAGACTTGTGTCGTTGATAACCTTCGCAAGCCGATTGAGATACATCACGCCCATGAAACGTTCCAAGGCTTCGTTACCCTCTTCGCTGCGACGTCCGCGAGTGATGCGTTTTAGGATCTCCAGCATCCGTAGCGTACCCTCACGACAAGGGATGCATTTTCCGCAACTCTCACGCTGGATGAATTCCATGAAGAACTTTGCCACGTCAACCATGCACGTGCCTTCGTCCATCACTACGAGACCACCGGACCCCATCATGGCGCCCACCGTTTTGAGAGACTCGTAGTCAATTTCGATGTCGAGATGTTGCTCGGGAATGCATCCGCCAGAGGGACCACCGATTTGTACCGCCTTATATGCCTTGCCATCGGGGATCCCGCCGCCAATGTTCATGACCACCTGACGCAGGGTTGTCCCCATGGCCACTTCGACGAGACCCGTGTTGACAACCTTACCAGACAGAGCAAATACTTTGGTTCCTTTGCTTGTGGCCGTGCCTACAGAGCTGAACCATTCCGCTCCATTGCCTACCAGCAGGGGAACGTTCGCCATTGTTTCAACATTGTTTATAATTGTTGGTTTGTCGAAGAGCCCGCGGACCGCAGGGAATGGAGGCCGCGGACGAGGCATGCCCCGTTTCCCCTCAATGCTGTGGATCAGAGCAGTTTCTTCGCCGCAGACGAACGCGCCAGCACCGGTCTTGATGATGATATCAAGGTCAAATCCGCTGTCGTGGATGTTATGCCCCAGCAGGCCATGTTCTTTCGCCTGGGCAATGGCGACATTGAGCCGTTCGATGGCCAGAGGATACTCAGCGCGGATGTAAATGTAGGCTTTGGTCGCACCAATGGCATAAGCGGCAATCGCCATCCCTTCAAGAAGACGATGGGGATCGCCCTCAATAACGGCGCGATCCATGAACGCGCCGGGGTCGCCTTCATCGGCATTGCAGACCAGATACTTCTGGTCGCTCTCGGTGGCCAGGGCGAATTTCCACTTCTTTCCAGCTGGGAATCCACCGCCGCCGCGACCTCGCAGTCCGCTTTGCTCGACCATGTCACATAGTTCCGGTGGCGTGTAATTTCGAATGGCGTTCGCAAAGGCGGCATACCCTCCGCAGGCCACATATTCATCGATACGCTTGGGGTCGATTACCCCGCAATTGGCCAAGACCCACCGGGTCTGGGGCGCAAAAAAGGGATGCTCGTCCATAAAAGGAACATGGTCCCACGGTTTCAGCCCTTCTTGACGGAACTGGACCAGTGCGTGTTCGCGTGGGGCAACGCTTTTATTAAGCACCGATTCCAGCAGCTCGGTCACCTTGCCTTCGGTGATCTTCCGGAATGAAATACGGGTCCGGCCGGGCAGTTGTATGTCCACCATGGGCTCGACGGCGCACAGGCCGATACACCCTACCTCAACGATTTCCGCATCGATATGCTTTCGGTTCAGATAGGAACGTATGGCTCGAAGCGTCTTGTGCGCGCCGGCTCCCAGGCCACATGTACCAGCCCCGACAAAAATAACGGGGCGATCAACATCGTGACGCTGTAATTGAGCCGTACGCTCTTGAATACGTGCTTTCAGAGTCGCTTCGTCCAACTTCTCGGGATGATCGACCATGCAACTGGCCAGCTGTACGGGGATCTGCACGTTCGGGGTATCGCCTTTAGCATTGGAGGTCGTCAGGTTATTCGTCGTCATCTTCTTCGGCCCTTTCGCGATATTCCTCGAGGAGGTTACGCACCGATGCGGACGTCATCGCTGCAAAAAATTCGCCATTGATGCAAATTACCGGCGCTAGTCCACATGCGCCTACGCATGCCACGACTTCAAGGCTAAACAATCCGTCGCGGCTGGTCTCCCCCGGCTCGATGGACAGCTCGTTTCGGATGGCGTCCAATACCGAGGAGGAACCTTTCACATGGCATGCGGTCCCTCGGCATACTTGAATGTGGTACGTGCCCAAGGGTTGAAACCGGAACTGGTTGTAAAAGGTCGCCACACCGTAGATCTTGCTCGCCGGTAAATCGAGATGCTCTCCGATTTGTATAATGGCTTCCTTGGACAAGTACCCGTGTTTCTCTTGAACATCCTGCAACAAGGGGATAAGCGCATCCCGTTTCGCATTAGGATATTCATCCAAGACATCTGAAATATCAATTGTTATTTCGCCGTTCACAGACATGGTCATTGAACTCACCTATACCCTTTCTGAGATACTCTCGCGTGCGAAATACGCGACCCGTTCGAGAGCCATTGTCACATCCACGTTCTCCACATATACTCCTTCTCGTACCCAGAGCCGGACCGGAGCAAAATTGACCAACGACCGAACCCCTGCTCGGCAAAGCTGATTTGTGATCGACTGCGCTTCGGAGGCGGGAACCGCGATTATCGCAACGCGGATATCCTTTTCCTCAATCACCCGAGGCATCTCCTGGACTGGATAACAACGACAGCCGTGTATCACTCGGTTCACACGGTCGGGATCATTGTCGAATGCCGCAACAATCGAATACTGCGCGCCCCATCCCACAAAATGGGAAAGAAGCGCCCGACCCAGGTTACCTACACCCACCAAGGCGACGCCGAGGGTATCCTCAGGGTCGAGAAATCGACTGATGCTACGAATCAACGCGTCGATGTCGTACCCTTTCGCCGGACTACCGCTGCATCCGATGGTCATTACATCGCGTCGAACCTGCGCCGGCGTACACCCGGCGAGTACTGCGAGTTCGTGGGAAAACACATGGGTTTTCCCTTGGTTCTGGGTTTCTTTGAGCAGACGCCGATATAGTCCCAATCGACCGATTGCCCTGTCCGATACTTCAGGCATATCATCTCCAGCGTCGTAGTTGCCGCAAGTTAAACTGTGAACAAATTAACGTTGTGAATCCGTTCACAGAAAGTGTGCCACAAACTCCCCCTACCTGTCAAGTAGACGGGGGTTCCGAACCGGCGAAGGGAATACTCGAAAAACAGAAATGGGTGCGGCTATCGCGAGCGGTTGACCAAAAAGCGGGAAGAAAGCCCCAAGACTAGCAGAACGAGACCAATAGCAACACACGCTTGACCGCCCGCATAGAGGCCGACAGCAATCTGTCCGACCCGCAATACATGTCCAATGATAATGCAGCCGAGGCCGATAACGGCCAAGATACCGCCTGTAAGTGCATAGTTATGGCGTGATGGTTTCCCATAGGTTGCCAACGGACCGGCCATGGCAGACTCGACGGCTTCTTCTGAATGAATCCATTCCGGATGAGACTCGAGTTGTTCCAAAAGCCTCAAGCGTAGTTGATACTCTTGCCACGAACGAACGAGTCCACGCACTGCGCCAATGAATAAGGCGACGATGATTACCACCAGAAGCGTGAACAGAAAAGCAGCACCCATATAAATCCTCTTCCTTCGTGATTACCCATTCGTAGTATCCGGGAATGGGTCCGAAACAGATAACCTGCCAACAGCACCTTGCGATTGGTCATGTACAATTAAGACCAGTTCCGGGGCCGGGCGGTTTCAAGGACGAAACCGAGAGGCGACGGATATGGTCAAAACATATGGAAATAATACTGGAGGACCGGGCGAGCCCGGCGACTACATTTACCTGATGCTCAAGACACTACTAAAAAGCGTGATAGCGGCTGTGATGGTGGCCACATTGGTACTCATCATCGCGATCCGCATTGTTGCTCCTGGATTGCCACGCGTAGTCGGTCCGCCAGTGATCCAGCAAGAGGAACAATTCCGCTGGGATGGCCCCAATGAACTCGCGTTGCGCAATGCCGACGGAATCGTACGCATCACCAAAAGCTCTGGAAATGCCATCGAAGGTACCGCCCGAATACGAATCTACCTCCGTGAACCGGGCTACGAAAGTGAAGCGACTCTGCACGCGGCCGATATGGTACACATCACAAAAGAAGAAAAGCGCGTGGAGATAATAAGCGAGACAACCACCAGACCGGACTTTCTCGAGGTGTATGTCGACTACGAATTTCGAATACCGCCCGGCGTGGACCTGGATATCGTCAATGACAATGGGAACGTCTGGATAGGTGACGGCGCCGGCGAGGTTAGTGTTCAAGGACGAAATGCCGATATTGTAGTGGAACGACCACGAGGCGCCGTAGAAGCCAGTACGCTCAATGGCCGAATTCGAGCGGACTTTCTGCCCGATGGAGCCGTTTTGGATACGGTTAACGGCAATATCTATGCCCACCTGGAAGGAGGGGCCCTTGAGGCAACGACAACCAATGGAGCCATTGTCCTTCATATGCTCGGGTCTGATCCCAAGGAAGGCCACCTGAGGAGCCAAAACGGGGGTATCACAGTGGCCGCCGACAACCATATGCCCCTATCGGTTGACGCCCACACCGAATATGGCTCGGTGCGCTCCGATCTGCCGGTCGATGTCACCCAAGGAATGGAAGGACGCCAGCGGTTGATCGGATATGTGGGCAATGATGATTCACCCTATCCACCAGCAAAGTTGCATATTGAGACATTAAACGGCAATATCTGGTTAACCCATGCGCGACGGAGCAGCCGCCGGATGGACAACTAGCTGAGAATCGAACATGAGTACAACGATGGCGATAGGATGGCCAAGTTTGGGGACCGCCGTCATGACGAAGCAGTCGGACCATGCCTTGGTCAAAAAGAGCAAGGCCGGAGATACCGAGGCCTTCTCGGAATTGGTTCTCCGACATGAGAAGTCGGTCTATGGCTTGGCCTTCCAGTTTATGCGTGAGACCACTGCCGCAGAGGACATGACGCAGGAGGCCTTCCTAAAGGCCTATCGGCTATTACGCGGTTTTCGGGGCGACTGCAGCTTCTCGACTTGGCTATATCGTGTTACATGCAGCGTATGCCTAACCGAACTAAAGCGGCAGGGACGCCGAAACGAAGTAACCCTGGAACCGGGCCATCTGGCCGAGCAGCCTGTTCAGGAAAGCGAACCGCCCGAAACCCGGGATCTACGCGCCCGCATTCGTCAGTGTGTCACTCTATTACCCGACCGGTATGCGACCATCATTGCGTTGTACTATCTCGAGGGAAGCTCCTACGAAGAAATCGCCTCGGCCATGGAAATCCCGCTGGGAACACTGAAAACCTGGATGTACCGCGCCCGACAGGAACTGCGAACCATCGTAGAAAGGGAGTTAGACGACCATGCCCTCCAATAAGCCTGTTGATCTCGATGTCTTAATCGAGTCCGCACTCTGCCCAGAGGATACGCCCCCTCCTCCTCCCGATATGCACCGACGAATCATGCGGCGCGTGGCCATTGCTGCCCGTATAGACCAGGAGCGACGACAGTTTCGCGCACGTCTGACCATGTCGGGACTTGTTGCGGCAGGCGCAGTCGGCGCCGCCCTGCTCTCATCCTCGTTGCTCCAACAGACAGGCTGGTTCAACTGGAGCGTGCCCGGAGGCATGGGCATGCTGGACCACCTGGCCTTGTCTTTGGCAGGACCCGACCTTCTTTCATGGGCGATCAGCGGCGCATTGCTGACGGTTTTGGCCGTAGCAGCGGGAACGTTGTCCGTAGCTCGAGTAGTCGCCACACGCAGCAACGATTGACCTACGGAACCGACCTCCGCTTTTTGCTTTTCAACTTGCTTTTATTGGGCCGTTTCATTTGATATAATCTGCCCGCCGGATCAGGCAAATAGACGTACTAGTTTAGCATCAATAAAGAGGGATATACTATGGCCGTTAAGTATGAATGCCCCAAATGCGGGCGCCGATTTACGGAATGGGGCGCGGAAAAACTAGGATTCAAGTGCCCTCAGGATCAGTTTTGTCCACCAGACGCCAATGGGGAAACCGAATTTCAGCGGGTGGGCCCAAGTCCTGACGCCCCTCCAACACAGAAAACCTCACTCAAGCGTAAACCCAAGAAACAACCCGAGGCTACCCCAAAAGTACCTGCCGATACCGATGAACTGATGGCTCCCGATTTGGAAAACCTGGACGATGAAAATACTCCAGACACCGACGAGGACGAGGAGGAGACCGAAGACGAAGAAGAAGTTGTTGAACCCACCAAACTCAAGCTGGGTGATGACGAGGACGATGATGCTGGAACTGCCGGAACGGCTCTGCCCGAATCAGCCAGTACGGAGTCCGTATTCGAGAGCGACGAGGACAACCTAGACCAGCTGCCCGAATAAGCAATTCTGCCGGCTCTACCGGGCATCGGACGAAGGGGGTTGGTGGGGCTGAGTGTCCGGTATCGTTCTGTTCGGCGCAATCCGAATCAAGTGGGAGGCATACTCAACGCATAATTCAGAAAAGGCATCGTCAAGCGCTTGCAGGGCATACTGGAGCGTTCCGCCCTCGGGTAAGGCAAAAAACCACCGACGATCAGCAGTCGCGAAATCGCGGATCTCCGAACTCACTTGGATTCGGACATCTGCACGTTCACACAGCTCATCTAGGACAACAAGATAATCGTCTCCGTCACTAACGACAGGAGGGTCAGAGATATCTTTTGTCAGCCCTTGCATAAGCTGGGGTGAAAGCTGCCGGCTGGGAAGCAGTACTGATTCCTCCCGCTCCACTCGCACACCTCCACGGCCGCCGGGGCGAGCAGAGGATTCATCATAATGTACCGACAGGACCTGGTTTCGTGGTACCTGAAGGGAAACACGTCCTTCGATGATCTCGAGTTCATAAAATGACGGGGTCTCCCGAACTACCCAAAAGCCTCGAAGTTGGCGGCCGGACTTCAAGGTCAACACATCCCCCCTATCCTTTGAGAAAGCATCGACCTCATCATTAACCCCATAGGAAGCATCCTCCGGCGTCCCTGTTTCGGCAATCGTGCGAGACCCACTGGCGCCCACATAGGGGTGGATCAGATATATAAAACCTAAAATCAGCCAGGCCGATACATACGCGCTTGTATCAATGCTACGTCGTTTCATACGTTCCTTTCGGAAACACCTGCAAAAATCGCGTCCTTTATGGTAGCTTTATGGGGGACCGCAGTCGTTGCGTTTCGTTTGCTTAGTCGAAAGCTCTGAGAGGAACCCTCGCCATGGCCACCATATTGCTTGCTTCGGATGATCTACTCTTCCTTGAAACCATGGAACCTGTTCTTACGGCTTCGGGACATGATGTGCATGTATGTCACGATGGCGTATCGGCCTGTGAATGCGCTGCGCAAATCGAGCCGGCCCTCTGCTTTCTTGATGCAGGTCTCCCTGTCTTTAACGGAATCGACACCGCAACCCGACTGCGGGCCGATCCGGACATCCCC
>PWNM01000355.1 GCA_003557825.1 Candidatus Hydrogenedentota bacterium
ATATGAACGTTCTCAAAAACGATCCCCGCAGGGAACTGGCTATACCCTCTGAACGGACCGGGATCGTCCGTAAGGTCGAGATTGCGATTGGCATCGATGTAGAGAAGCTCGTTCTCTATATTGGCGAGGCCGACAAAATCATCCGGTCCATCTCCGAAGAAGAGCGCCGTATGCATGACAGAGGATCCCGCATATTCGGGCTCATCTCTGAACTGAATTTCCACATCGGGCCTGACATCAAACCAGATAGGGTGTTCGAAGCCCGTAGGACTCCACTCAAGGTAAAATGTTTGCGTTTCCAAGTCGCCGGCAGCGGCCCCCGCCCCACCCATAGCTACAAAAACGCTGAGGACGGCACCATACAACAGTAACATCCTTTTGGGTGGCAAAGGCGTCATGGTCGGCTCTCCGCTATGTCGACGTTGGGTGTCGTAGGAACCGCGGGAACGGCATCCATTTCTGCCATAGGAATACCGAATATAGGCGCAAATCGACGGCGGTATTCCCGATTAAACCACACCAAGGCCATGAAGGACATGAGCAGCAGCCACATGGAAACACCAACACCAACAACGACGATCGACAGGAGGCTTAATAATAAGAAACCGCCCCCTTCAAGAATGAAGAGGAGCAGGGCAAAAGGTCCGATGATGCCCAAAGACACTAAGAGGCAGAACAATAGGAGCCAGAGGGCGAAGGATAGGGGCTGATAACTTCGTCGAAACGCGATGAAGCCGGCGAGTCCAAAGGCGAACCACATCCCGCCAAGGATTAGACCATTGCCGATTACATACCCTAAGGTCTCGAAGGAAATATCAGCAGTCCCCAGTGCGTACACCGCAAAAGCCAGGGCGAGAATGGGAACGGCTGCCAGAAAGCGACTGCCATTATGAGACATTTTGCTAAATATGTAGGACAGGGACCAGAGCATCGCAATAACGTAGACTATACTGATCATAAAATCGCCGCCGTCGCCTCCCAACATATGTGCAAGTATTAGCAATACGAGCGCCCAAGACATCAAGGGTATCATCACGGCCCATGCGCTCAGTGAACGGTTCGGCTTCAGCAGGAGCAACACGACGAGAAACGCCCATGGGATCAGAATGACCAGATTGCGATGGAACGGCCATTCGACGGTTGCCGGCACGGCTTCAGATACCCCGGAGTCGCCCACAGTGGACGGCATAATCGTAAAGGTACCGAACTGGGTCAATGGCACTCGCCATGAGTACCCGCAGGTTCCTCTTCACCCATACTCGATCGTACCGGCTGCGACCTCTTTGTCGCCCTTCATAACCACAAAGCCGGGCGGTCCGGCCCTGTTATTATTCATATATTCGAATCCATCTATCCCTTCATTTTCATAGGAAAGATGGATGGACCGACGAAAACGGCGGGCTGTGATCGTCTCGCGTATTGGCCCCCCCGCGGCAAGGGTGGTCTCGCCCTGAGGTGGGACAGTAAACATCCAAGCGCTCTCCCACCGTTCCTGGTCAAAGACCCAACCGTCCTCCAGTAGAACCCGCCGAACGGTGTACGTTCCTGAGGGCAAGTGAAGGGGCCCCGCACCGGTGGCTGTTTTCTGGGTGGGTCCGTCGAACATGATCTGGCTGATATACTGGCCTTGGATGTTCACCACCCCCATCGCTGTGTCCGAAGGCTGCAGGGTAGCCCGAATCGCGGGCGTTTCATCGGCATCTGTCGGCTCGACCAGCGACAGGTCGAGCGCAAAGGGGCGTTCATTCGCCATGACTATGGCCGGTATGGTCGAGGATGGGGTAACCGCCCGCTGAGCATGAACAGGAGCAAACTCAAACCCGTCGCCCTCGCCGAAACGTCCGTTGAGGTTATCCATAACAGCAATACGGAAATCGACGCCATCTATTTCTGCATGGCCTTCCCAGCCGGAATGAATGGTGGCCAAGACCTGCGTGAAATAGCCAAAGCTTATATTGAGCGACAACACATAAGGGATCGCCAAGCCGTCATGGTCGAGCACCAGGTGAACATCGTTGAAAAACATCATGGAGTCTTCCGATGACCTAGCCGGAAAAGGCTCGGGGTCGTCGGTAAGATCGAGATTGCGATTGGCATCGATGTAGAGCCGTTCCGCGTCCACATCAATGGCGATTCCAAGGAATTCGGTTCGATCATCGCTCAAAGGCAGCGGGATTCGCTCGATGCGGGACCCGGCATATACAGGTTCGGCTCGAAAGCGGAGCTCTTCAGTTGGGGAAATGATGAACTCAACGGGATGGGAAAACTGGGACTGCTGCCACTCCAGGGTAATGGTCTGGGGTTCGCCGTTGGCCGGCGCACTCCCCACGGCTACAGCAGCGCATAGAACAACAATAACGTACCGCCACATACCCTGACCCTCCGGGCTTGCATTCAGTCTATGGCCACTACCATAGCACATTTTTCAGTAAAAAGATAGCCACCAAAAATCACAATTCAGTCCTATTCCTCCTTGTGAGGACAGGATACCTGGCAATCGTGACACACGATGCAGTCCAAAGCCCGATTGGGCGGAACGCTGTCGAGAATGCGCTGCGACGGAGTGTCTCCTTGGGGGCACCGGCGATTGCAGGCTTCGCAGGCAGTACAGTGCTCGGTTGGCGCTTTGATTTTCCAGAAACTGATGTAATTGAGGGGGGCCAACATGGCGCCGATGGGACAAAAGGCCTTACAAAAGCTCCGACTGCTCGCTATGACAAGACCAAGTACCAGGACCAAAATGGCCAGTTTCACTGCCGTGGCCGCGTCGATGGAGGCAATGCCTGCACTGACCACATTCGGGATCGTCACCTGAATGGCCGAGGCAGGGCAGAACCGGCAAAAAGACCACTGTGTCATTTCGCCCCAGAGGAAAGGAAATGCCACCACCATTAGGGCGAGTACGGCAAACTTGCCGTAGGACGTCCATGGGGGCATGCGGAATTTGGGCGTGGGGATTTTGTAGAGCAGGTCCTGCAGGAAACCGAAGGGGCAGACCCATCCGCAGAGAAGTCGGCCGATCAAGACGCCAAGGAGCAACACCATTCCAACAGCCAGGAATGGAAAGATACGATAACCGGCATAGTGGACATAGACGCCGATGGGGCACGCGAACCACGCCAACGCGCACGAGTGACAGCTTAGAATGGGATTGCACAACCACTTGAACTCAGGCCCCCACGAGCTATGGAGGGCCACGAGAAAGAACAGCTGCGTGAACCGCCGCTTGTAAGAGTCGATTGTCGCTTTGATTGTGTCCAATTGTCCTGCCCTTGAGTGTCGCGCTGCCAGAAGCAAGGAAACGTCGGAGACGGCCGCCATGACCGCCACAGGGGGCTAAATTCACGTGGGGCAGGCTTGCTTGCCGCGGGGTTCGCTGCGGTCGTAGGTCGAGTAAAGGCGACCATCGCGACGTTTGGTTCCCGAGAACGTGGCATCGATAGTCAACTCTGCATCGCTAATGCGGTCGAACGCCTGGATGCCATATTCTTCGGTATCGGGATCGTATACCTGGTGCGTTCGCAACGCGCCTACGACGAGCAAAAGAATGGCCATGGCTACGACGGTCCCGGCGATTATGTATTCAACAGTCGCTCGTTTCATAGCCCTACCTCACCAGTCGCGATTCGTATTGAGGCGCAAGCCGTCGATAGTTCCCATTACGCACAGTGATGTTGCGAGCATCCAGATCATCCAGAATGGCCAAGGCATATTTACGGCTCGACCCGATGTCGTTTTTAAAGTCAGCCGAATCCAGTTGGCCCCGTTCCTGAATGATACGAATTACCATATCCTGTGCTTTCCGATAATGGGCGCGACTCAACGCCACATTTTTTGACACCCGAATCAGCTCCCCTTGATGGTACAAAAGATCCAGTACCTTTTGCACGGCTTTCGGCGGGGCATTTAGACGTTCGGGCAGCTCTTCTGGCCGGGGGGATTGGAAGCCGGTCTCGTCATAGATCGCCAGGATTCGGTCAAGCCCATCGCGCTCCTCTTTGGAAAGGGCCGCAGCGGCCTTCCGACGCAATAGACGGTCGCCCCGAATATCAACCGCCCCCTCGCCCGCCAGGGCCTTTAGGGCCGCTCGCCACACCGGTTCGGGCCAAGGAAATTGTTTCCGCAACGCCGCCATGGACAAGGTTAACCCCTTGACCTCGGGACCATCGATGAGCCCCCGTAATCCTAACACAGCCTTGGCAAAGGCATCGGGATCCATATAATGGTTGCCGGACAGCGCTATGATTTGACCTGATTCGGCAAGGGCATCGAGCCGGGCCTGAACGACAGCGACTGGTTCAAGCAGCGCCCGGGCGATGGCGTCGGGTGTGCCTCCCCCACGCTCTACGCACCCGAGATAGTGGGTCAACCGTCGATCAGCAAAGCGCGGGTCGGTTCGGGGCATATCGCCGAGGTGGTCCACATAGCTATGTAATCGTTCGGCAAGGTCGCGGTTACGAGGACGTTTGGGGCTGGCCGCATGTTCGAAGACCTCTCCCCCGGCGATGGTAGACGCAGGCGATGGCCTTCGCAGTAGAAACCGGTCATGAGCCGCTGCTGCTACAGGCCGTTCAACAATTACAGAACCCAAGACCTCGTGATTGGGGGCGGCCACTCGTTCCTCCAGCAAAAACACCTTGCCCGGGGTCTCGCTCGTACCGATGTGGAGTTTCACTTCCTCTCCATGGCGCAATGGCGGTTCGACATCTGGAGCCGTTCGGATACGACCGTGAATCAAGCGGCTTTCGGAGAGCATATCCGGTAGGCAGACCATTTGCCCCCGTTCGAGTTGTTCGTGGTCAATGTCCGCCAGATTCAGGGCAAGGCACTGACCATAGCCTCCTTCGTCTGCATCGGCCAAAAAACGTTGAATCCCGCGAACCCGACCTCGCAATCCACCCGGCACGACCTCGATGGTATCACCCGTTCGAATGGTCCCCGCCAAGGGAATTCCCGTGACGACCACGCCGAACCCCTTCTGTACAAAGACCCGTTCGACGGGCATGCGGAACACCCCCGAACGCGTATGCCGTTTCAGCCCTTCGATTCGGGATACCAGGCCTTCGTAAAATTCCATGACGCCTTCGCCGGTCTCTGAAGAAACGGGATAGATGGGCGCCGTGGAAAGAAAGCTACCTTCGAGAAAGACGCTGATTTCCTCACTGACTGCTTCGACCCGTGCGGCATCTACCAGGTCCGTCTTGGTGAGGGCCACCATGCCGGTTGGTATGCCCATGAGTTCCATAATGTGGACATGCTCGACGGTCTGGGGCATGACACCGTCGTCGGCAGCGACGACCAAGACGGCCAGGTCGATTCCCGAAACGCCGGCCACCATATTCTTAATAAACTTCTCGTGCCCGGGAACATCCACAATGCCCACGCAGAGGCGTCCACCCAGCATGCAGGGCGCAAAGCCCAGTTCGATGGTCAGGCCTCGTTCCTTTTCCTCACGAAGCCGGTCGGTGGCGCAACCGGTCAGGAGCCCCACAAGGCGGGTCTTGCCATGGTCGACATGGCCCGCTGTGCAGATCATCATGATGACATCGGGTTGGTCGCCTCGCCGCATCAATCCCGGAGCTGTTGAGTGCGCCATGGGAACTCCTTAGTAGCCGACGGCGCGGCACGTTTCCTGGAAGAACATCATGGCCGTACACCCGCCGAAGGCAATGGCCAGGTTGGCCGCTTCCTCGACTTCGGCTTTGGGGATGCCCATCTGCTTGGCCCCTTCGAGGTGTGTCCGTAAACACGGCTCGCAATGGTGAGCGATGGATAGGACGATGGCCATGAGCTTTTTGTTGCGTCCGTCGATCAGGCCCGGCGTGTTGGCCTCTTTCATAAAGGCCTTGAATGTATCGAGCGAGTTTTCTGCCATAGGGACATCCTCCTGTCTCAAGTTTGGGGCATTTGGTTCGTCATCAAAGCGAGGCGGCGCATCGCAGCAACTGGGTAGGTCAGGGGGCGATTCGCAACAGGCCACATGAACCTCCTGAAGATCCGTTTCCGGGGTTGACTCAGGGCGCATATGACTCATATCGAGGGGCCGACGGATTCCGACCAGGTTGGCCAGTTCCGGTTGACAAACGCGAATGCGGCCAACGGGCCGGCGGGTATCCGGCGCCATCGCGCGCCCAATAATGGTCGTTTCCTCATGACCGCGGGCATGCATGGCGTCCTGGAAGGCCGCCGCTTTGGGTTCGGGCAATGCCACCAACAGGCCGCCAGAGGTCTGCGGATCGAACAGGATCACTCCTTCTGATGTATAGCCGCCATCGAAATCTACAAAACCCATGGCATAGGCTTGATTGCGGTCCACCGCCCCGCCGAATACATCCTGGCGTATGCATTCCGGGATCATGGCAAAGACAGGAATGGAGGCCAGGTCGATTTCCACATGAACGCCGCTGCCTCGGGCCATGGCAAGCAGGTGACCGGCCAAACCATAGCCGGTGATGTCCGTACAGGCGTGGGCCTCGCACGCAGCCATGCATTCCGCGGCATCCTTGTTCAGCTGTGCCATCCAGGCCCCTGCTTCGGCAAGGATATCGGCATCGAGTACCCCCAACTGCGCCGCAAAGGATAGCATGCCCGTACCGAGGGGCTTGGTCAGTACCAGTACATCCCCCGGCTCGACTCGGTCTCGCAAAACGGCCCGGGCCGTGGAGATGAGACCTGTGATCGCAAACCCGCACTTGATCTCCTCTTCGTTGACGCTGTGTCCGCCTACCACAGGACATCCTGCCTCGGCGAGTTTGTCGATACCGCCTCGAAGCATGGTCTGCATGATGGAACCATCGAGGGTATCGATGGGAAACCCTACAATAGACAAGGCGGTGAGGGGACGTCCTCCCATGGCGTAGACATCGCTCACCGAGTTGGCTGCGGCGATCTGACCAAACAAATAGGGATCATCTACACAGGGCGTAAACACATCCACCGTTTGGACCAACGACTGCTCTTCGTCGAGACGGTAGATGGCCGCATCGTCCCCTGCGGCGACCCCCGCCAGCACGTTCGGATCGGTCACTTCGGGCAGTCCGGCCAGAATCTGAAGCAAATCGGCCTGGCCGATCTTCGATGCGCATCCGGCCTTTCGAACATGCCGGGTAAGGGCGGCGTCCTGATGTTTCGTTGGCGCCCGCTCGCCGGCGCAGGGGCAGATGTTTGCCTCGAGCAACGGCGGACAGGGACAGGGATGCTGGGGGTCGCAGATGCAGTGGCCGAGTTTCTGCGACCGTGCCATGACCGCCTGCCGTCGGGCCAGATCGATGCCGCTCATCGTGAAGCTTCCTCTGCTGTTTCATCCAGGGCGATAGCCTTTGCCGCGGCAAGGATGCATTGCTCGTCGCCATCCAGCAAGGTGCGCATGTCCAGGACGACCTCGCCGCGTTGAATCCGGGCGACAATGGGCGGTTCGTGGCGGCGCAACGCCTTGCTCAAACCATCGGCGGAGAGCCCCGGCATTCGCAGCCCCACCAACGCCGTCGGTAACCCCACATGCGGCAACGATCCGCCTCCCACGGCGCTTTCACCATCGTGGACGCGAACCTCCATCGCTGGAGCGACTGACTGGATGCGCTTGGACAACCTGCGCGCCCGGCGGCGCAGGGATTCCAGTTTGGCGGTAAGCATACGGAACGTGGGATGGACCTCCGGCAATCGCTCTGGTTGGAGAAAAAGGCGTAACGTCGCTTCGAGGGCGGCATCGGTCAACTTGCCAACCCGCAGCATTCGGGTCAACGGATGTTTGCGAACGCGTTGGACAAGTGCTCTCCGCCCTACGATGATGCCTGCCTGAGGACCGCCAATGAGTTTATCGCCACTAAAGCAGACCATGTCCGCCCCGGCTCGGACGCTGTCTTGTACGGTCGGCTCATGGGGCAACCCAAAGGTCTCCAGGTCAATCAAAGCGCCGCATCCCAGGTCATCAATAACAATAAGGTCGCGATCTTGTTTTAGGGTCACCAGTTCGGCGATGGACACGCTCTTCTCGAAGCCGACTATGCGGTAGTTACTCGGGTTTACCCGCATTACGGCCCGCGTATCGTCGCTTAGGGCCGCTACATAATCCCGGAGATGGGTTTTGTTGGTTGTGCCCACTTCGACCAACCGAGCCCCGCTCTGGTGGATGCAGTCGGGCAGGCGATAGGAACCGCCGATCTCGATGAGTTGGCCCCGCGACACGACCACTTCGCCTTCGGCGCACAGGGCGCTCAAGATAAGCAGCGTGGCGGCTGCGTTATTATTTACGATGAGGGCCGCCTCGGCTCCAGTCAGGCGGCAAAGCAGCTGTTCGCATTCATGGTTACGCTTCCCCCGCAGTCCCGTATCGAGATCAATCTGAAGGTTGCAGCACCGGTCCAACTGTCCCAATGCCTCGGCCGCGGCGGTGGGCAAAACGGCTCGACCCAAGCCCGTATGAAGCAGGATGCCTGTTCCGTTGATCACGGGTCGGATGCGGTCCTGGTGGGCGCGGGCAAGCTGGGTTGCCACCTGAGCCGCAATGGTATCGGCATCCGTTGGGGCGCTCTCCGGGCTCAGATGCGTGCGAATGTGTTCAAGGACGTCACGTATGGCTTCGACCACAAGGGGCCGCGGATTGGATTCAAGCAACATGATAATCCGGGGATGATCGAGCATCGCCGAGACGGAGGGCAATCCCTGGCGCACATCGCCTGCATCGTGACCCTGTGATTCCATCG